>NZ_CAXBJS010000047.1:0-17409 GCF_963976025.1 uncultured Arenimonas sp. | reverse complement strand
GGGTTTTACCCGCCGTGGGCCCAGGCGGCGGGCCAGCTGCGCGACCAGGCGTGCGCGGGCCGAGGGCTGGAATTGCGCCGGCAGGGCCTGGCCGGCGCTGGCGGCGGCCTTTTCCCAGGTCCGCGCCTGGTCCTCGGCGGCATCGGCCAGCGCGCGGAACAGGTCGGCGATGCGCGAATCGCGCTCGGCTTCGGCCAGGGCCCGGTACAGCCAGGCCGACTGTTTTTCCTCGCTCCAGCTGTTGGCCGGGTCCATCGGATATCTCCTGTGCTTTGCCCAGCATAAACCCGGGGCTGCGCCGGGCGCCTGGATTGGCGACAATGGCGGCCCATTCGCGCCACGGACCGCCCCATGCCCAAGAAGATCGAGGCCCGCCGATCCGCCATCCACGGCAACGGCGTCTTCGCCACCGACACGATCGCCAAGGGCGAGCGCGTGGTGCGCTACAAGGGCCTGCTGCGGACCCACGACGAGGCCGACGAGGTTTACGCCGACGACCCCGACACCGGCCACACCTTCCTGTTCACGCTCAACGACAAGTACGTCATCGACGCCAGCGTCGACGGCAACGACGCGCGCTGGATCAACCACAGCTGCGAGCCCAACTGCGAAGCGGTGTGGGAGGAAAGCGACACCGGCAAGAAGCGCAAGGACCGGATCTACATCGAGGCCATGCGCGACATCGCCCCGGGCGAGGAGCTGACCTACAACTACGGCATCACCCTGGTCGAAGCCCACACCGCGAAACAAAAGGCGATCTGGGCCTGCCGCTGCGGGTCGGCCAAATGCACGGGCACGATGCTGCAGCCCAAGGCCGGCAAGAAAAAGGGCAAGAAGAAAGGCAAGAAGAAGGCCTGATGTGGGAGGGACTTCAGTCCCGATAAGCGCGAATCGGGACTGAAGTCCCTCTTGCATGAGCCGGGCTGGCCGGGGGTGACTTACGGCCCTCACGCTCCACCGGCTTCCTGCCCCAGCATGCCGCGTCACGTCTTTGGCCCTGCCATGAACCCGCCACATTTCCTCGCCGCGCTGGCCCTGGCCGCCGCCAGCCTGCCCGCTGCCGCCGTCACGATCGACGGCCGCATTGATGCGACCGAATGGGCGCAGGCGCGACACGTGACCGAGTTCGTCCGTGTGCAGCCCATCGACGGCGCCGAGCCCGCCCTGCGCACCGAAGCCTGGCTGCTGGCCACGCCCGAGGGCCTGGCCGTGGCCTTCCGCGCGGAGCAGCCGCCGGGCGTGCCGCGCACCACCCAGCGCACCCGCCGCGACCAGGGCGGGGCCCTGGACCGCGTGAACCTGATGGTGGATTTCGACGGCGACGGCCGGACCGGCTACGACTTCATGGTCACGGTGGCCGGCGGCATCAGCGACGAAGTGATCACCAGCGAGCGCAACTTCAACACCGACTGGGACGGCGACTGGCATCGCGCCGTGCAACAGGACGAACAGGGCTGGTCGGTCGAAATGCTGGTGCCCTGGTACGTGGCGCCGATGGCCCGGCCTGATGGCGGCGAACGCACCATCGGCATCTACCTCGACCGCGTGGTCGGCAGCACGGGCGAGCGTTACGGCTGGCCCTTCATCAGCTACCAGAACCCGACCTTCCTGTCCGAGTTCCATAAAGTCCGGGTGCCGCACTACGAGCAGTCGCTGATCGCGGTGACGCCCTACGTGGTCGGCGTGCACGATGCCGTCGGCGGCGGCAGCGACTTCGACGCCGGTGCGGACATCTTCTGGAAACCCAACGGACAGTTCCAGCTTTCGGCCACGCTCAATCCCGACTTCGGCCAGGTCGAAAGCGACGACCTGGTGGTGAACTTCGGCGCGGTGGAAACCTTCTTCGGCGACAAGCGGCCGTTTTTCACCGAAAACCAGGGTCTGTTCGACGTGCCCTTCGGCGCCGGCAACAGTCGCCTGCTTTACACGCGCCGCATCGGCGGCCCGGCCGACGACGGCAGCGGCGCCGGCGACGTCACCGCGGCCGTAAAGCTCAATGGCAGCCTGGGCCAGGTGCGGTACGGCCTGCTGGCGGCGATCGAGGGCGACGAGGCCGGCCGCGATTTCTACGCGCTGCGCGCCACCCGTGATTTCGGCGACCAGGACCTGGGCGTGATGCTCAGCCGGGTGGACCGCCCGTTCCTGGACCGCGTGGCCACGGTGTATTCAGCCGACCACCTGTGGACGCCGGATCCGGCCTGGGTGGTGCGCACGCAGGCCGTGGCTTCGTCCGTAGACCAGGCCGGTACGCGCAGCGACGACGTCGGCGCGCAGCTGCGCATCGACCACGCCCTGGGCGACGGCTGGCGCCAGCAGCTCTACCTGCTGCACCTGGGCGACGAACTGCAGCTCAACGACATCGGCTACCTGGACCGGAACAACTTCAATTACGTGCGCTATGAACTGGCGAAGCGCCGCAATGGGTTCGCCGAAGGCTCGGCGTATTCGTCCTGGGAAACCCGCTGGGCCGTGTCCAACCGGCGCAACGTGCAGGGCACCGTCATCGCCGAAGCCGCGGCGATCAACCGATCGTCCGACCGCCGCGACGGCGGCAGCGAATTCTGGGAAGTCGCGGCCTGGTCGAGTGGCCACGATGACCTGATCACGCGCGGCAACGGCGTGCTGCGGGTGCCGGAAAAGTTGTATGCCTCCTGGGAGCGTTCGCGCCCCCGGCAAGGTGCCTGGGCGCTCAAGGGCTGGGCGCGCGTGGCCGGCGAGGGCCTGGACGGCGCCGAAGGCACCGGCCTGGAGCTGGGCATCGAGCCAACGCTGCATCTCAACGACAGCCTGACGCTGCAGGCCACGGCCTCGGTCAAGCACGCGCCGGACTGGCTGCTTTGGCGCGGCGGCGACCGCCTGGGCAGCTTCCGCGCCGACACCGCCCGCCTCGGCCTGAACCTGCAGTGGCAGCTGGGCCATCGCCAGGAGCTGCGGGTGAAGTTCGAAACCATCGCGCTCGACGCCCGCCTGCGCCAGGCCTGGCAGGTCGGCCCGGGTGGCCGGCCGGTGCCCACCAACGAACCGATCCCGGACTTCAGCCTGACCAACCTGGGCTTCCAGGTGCGCTACCGCTACGAGCTGGCGCCGCTGTCGGACCTCTATGTGGTCTACGGGCGGGGCGGGGCGCTGATTGAAGACGGCAGCCGGCCGCTGGCCGGGCTGCTGGGCGAAACCACCAGCCTGCGCGATGCCGAGCAGCTGCTCATCAAGCTCAGCTACCGCTTCGCCAACTGAGCCGGCCGTGATGATTGGCTGAACCCCCCAAGGCATACCGCTTGCCCCGCCGCCTTGATCTAGGTCTAATGTTTCAGAAATTTCTGAAACCTCAGGTGGCTACATGGACCTCCCCCCGCTCAGCCAGGCTTTCGTGCTGCATTTCGGTGAAATGGGCAGCCGCTGGGGCATCAACCGGACGGTGGGGCAGATCTACGCCCTGCTGTTCATCTCGGCCCGGCCGCTGACCGCCGACGAGATCACCGACCGGCTGGGCGTCAGCCGCTCGAATGTCAGCATGGGGCTCAAGGAGCTGTCGTCCTGGCGCCTGGTGCGCCTGAGCCACCAGCCGGGTGACCGCCGCGACTTCTACACCGCGCCCGAGGATGTCTGGGCCATCTTCAAGACCCTGGCCGAAGAGCGCCAGCGGCGCGAAGTGGACCCGACCCTTTCGATGTTGCGCGACGCGCTGCTCGAAACCCCGGACTCGGCCGAAGAGCGCCACGCCCAGGCGCGCATGCGCGAAATGCACGACCTGATCGAACAGCTGACCGACTGGTTCGCCGAAGTGCGCAAGCTGTCGCCGGCCACGCTCGAGAAGCTGATGGCCCTGGGCACCACCGCGACCAAGCTGCTGGACATGAAGGACCGCCTGCTCGGTTCGCCGGACAAGACCACGACCGCCGAGCCGGCGCCGGAGATCCGCTGATGGACGCCGGCGGTGCCATGGACGCCCTGATGCTGGCGCGCGTGCAGTTCGCGGCCAACATCAGCTTCCACATCCTGTTCCCGACCATCACCATCGCCCTGGCCTGGGTGCTGCTGTTCTTCAAGCTGCGCTACCTGCGTACGCAGGATGAAAAATGGCTGTCGGCGTATTTCTTCTGGGTGAAGGTGTTCGCGCTGAGCTTCGGCATGGGCGTGGTCAGCGGCGTCACCATGAGCTTCCAGTTCGGCACCAACTGGCCGGGCTACATGAACACCGTCGGCAACATCGCCGGGCCGCTGCTGGCCTACGAAGTGCTGACCGCGTTTTTCCTGGAGGCGGGCTTCCTGGGCATCATGCTGTTCGGCCGCAAGCGCGTCGGCGAACGCGTGCACACCCTGGCCACCGTGCTGGTGGCGGCGGGCACCACGCTGTCGGCGTTCTGGATCCTTGCGCTCAACTCCTGGATGCAGACGCCGGCCGGATTCGAAGTCATCAACGGCGTGGTGCATCCGACCGACTGGTGGGCGGTGGTCTTCAACCCGTCCTTCCCCTACCGCCTGGTGCACATGCTGCTGGCTTCGGGGCTGACGGTGGCCTTCCTGATGGCGGGGCTGTCGGCCTTCCGCTGGCTGCGCGGCGACCGCGGGGCCGACGTCGCGGCGACGCTGCGCACCGGCGTGCTGATGGCCGCGCTCCTGATCCCGGTGCAGATCTTCGCCGGCGACCTGCACGGCCTGAACACGCTGGAACACCAGCCCGGGAAGGTCGCCGCGATGGAAGGCATCTGGCAGGACGAACGCGGCGCACCGGCCCTGCTGTTCGCCTGGCCCAATGAAGCCGAGCGGCGCAACGATTACGCCGTCGGCGTGCCCGGCCTGGCGGCGCTGATCCTCACCCACGATATCGACGGCGAGCTCAAGGGCCTGGACAGCTTCGAGGACCATCCGCCGGTGCTGGCCGTGTTCTGGGGCTTCCGGGTGATGGTCGGCGTCGGGATGCTGATGCTGCTGGTGTCCTGGCTGTCGGCCTGGCATCTGCGCCGCCGCGGTGAACCTTCGCCCTGGCTGGCGCGGGTGCTGGTGGGCATGACCTTTTCCGGCTGGGTGGCGACCCTGGCCGGCTGGTACGTCACCGAAATCGGCCGCCAGCCCTGGCTGGTCACCGGCGTGCTGCGCACCGCCGACGCGGTGTCGGCGACGCCGGCGCCGATCGTCGGCCTGAGCCTGTCGGCCTACCTGGTGATCTACCTGGTGCTGCTGGCGGCCTATGTGTCGGTGCTGTTCCACCTGGCCCGCAAGTCCGGCGCGACGACCGCGCCGCCGATCACCGCCGCGCGCGGCGAACCCGATGAAACCTGACCCGGAGGTCCCATGGACGCCTGGCTGCCGCTGATCTTCATGGGCCTGATGGCCCTGGCCATGCTTGTTTACGTCGTGCTCGACGGCTACGACCTGGGCGTGGGCATGCTGGTGCCCTTTGCCGACGGCCCGGGCAAGGACCGCATGGTCGCTTCGATCGGGCCTTTCTGGGACGGCAACGAAACCTGGCTGGTGCTGGGCGTCGGCCTGCTGCTGGTGGCCTTCCCGGTGGCGCACGGGGTGATCCTGGGCGCGCTTTACCTGCCGGTGCTGGTGATGCTGCTGGGCCTGATCCTGCGCGGCGTCGCCTTCGACTTCCGGGCCAAGGCGCACGACGAACACCGGGTGCTGTGGAACGCCGCTTTCAGCGTCGGTTCGCTGGCGGCGGCGCTGGCCCAGGGCTACATGGTCGGGCGTTACGTCGTCGGCTTCGAACCGGGGCTGGTGCCGGTGCTGTTCGCGGCCTTCATCGGCCTGTGCCTGGCCGCCGGCTACACGCTGCTGGGCGCGACCTGGCTGTTGCTGAAGATGGAAGGGCCGCTGGTGCGGCAGGCGGCCGGCTGGGGCTGGTGGGCGCTGTGGCTGACCGGCCTGGGCATCGCCGCGGTGTCGGTGGCCACGCCCTTCGTGTCGCCGCGCATCTTCGAGAAATGGTTCGCGCTGCCCAACTTCTTCCTGCTGATGCCGGTGCCGCTGCTCACCGCCGTGCTGTTCGCGATGTGCGAAAGCAACCTGCGACGCATCCGCCGCGGCGGCAAGGGCCGCGACTGGGTGCCGTTCGCGGCGGCCATCGGCATGTTCGTGCTGGCCTTCCTGGGCCTGGCCTACAGCGTCTATCCCTACCTGGTGATCGACCAGATCGAGTTCTGGGACGCCGCCGCAGCGCCGGGTTCGCTCAAGATCATCCTGGTCGGTGCGCTGGTGACGCTGCCGATGATCATCGGCTACACGATCTTCGCCTACCGCGTGTTCTGGGGCCGCAGCACCGAACTGAGCTACGAGTGAAACGGCCCTCTCAGCGGCATTGCGGCAAGCGGGTCGCCGCCGGGTAATTGCGGGCGCGACAGGTCCAGTCAAGGCTGCCGTCGGGAAGCACGGTGGGCACCAGTCGGATCTCGCCGCCGCGCGCGACGTGTGGCTTCACGGCGACGGCGACCTCGCCGTCGGGACGCACGCTTATCGCGGCCACCGGGCCGCCGGCATGGCTGTCGGGATTGCCCAGGCCCAGCTGCGCCAGGTTGCGCGGCCAGGTTCCCTCTGCGACGTAGAACGCGTCCACCGCGGCCTGGATCGGCCGTGCGCGTTCCAGCGCGTCGGCGGCCTGGGCCTGTTCCAGGGACTGGGGCGCTTTCCGGGACGTCATCTCCTCCCGCGTCAGCGGGGGCGGCCGGCCCGTGGGCGCAGGTTCCGGCGCGGCCGGCGAATCGGCCACCGGGAAGGTGGCGTAATGCACCGACACGCGATACGCGACCAGGGCCAGCAGGACGCTCAGTACCAGCGCGACGAAGAGGGGAGCGACACGTTTCATCCGTAACCTGCAAGGCGCGACCAAAGGGCTCGCGCCTGCAGTCTAACCGCCATCAGTCGTCGTCGTGTCGAGGCCGGTAGGCTTCCACCAGCTGTTTCTGCACGCCCACGGGCACCGGCTCGTAGTGGCTGAACTCGAGTTCGTAGCGGCCGCGGCCGGCGGTGGCACCCTTGAGTTCGGTGGCGTAGTCGGTCAGCTCCGACAGCGGCACCTGCGCCTTCACCAGTATTTCGCCGCCGCGGCCGGCGTCGGTGCCGTGGATGCGCGCGCGTTTGCCGGCCAGTTGGCCGGTGATGTCGCCCATGTGTTCCTCGGGCACGCTGACCACCAGGTCGACGATGGGTTCGAGTACCTGCGGCCGCGCTTTCAGGATGGCATCGAGGAAGGCGCGTTTGCCCGCGGCCACGAAGGCCACTTCCTTGGAGTCGACGCTGTGGTACTTGCCGTCGTAGACGGTTACGCGCACGTCCTGGAGCTGGTAGCCGGCGATGGCGCCGCCGTCGAGCACCTGGCGCACGCCTTTTTCCACCGCCGGAATGAACTGCCCGGGGATGGTGCCGCCCTTGACCGCGTCGACGAACTCGAAGCCGCGGCCACGCTCCAGTGGTTCGATGCGCAGGAATACCTCGCCGAACTGGCCGGCGCCGCCGGTCTGTTTCTTGTGCCGGTAGTGGCCTTCGGCCGGCGCGCCGATGGTTTCGCGGTAGGCGATGGAGGGCGGTCGGGTGGTGACGGCGACGCCGTAACGTTCGCGGATGCGTTCGAGCATCACCCGCAGGTGCAGTTCGCCCAGGCCGCGGATCACAGTTTCATTGAGCTCGGCGTCGTGTTCGACCAGGAAACCCGGGTCTTCCTCGGACAGCTTGTGCAGGGCGGTGGCGAGTTTCTGCTCCTGGCCGCGCGTGCTGGCTTCGACCGCCAGGCCGAACATGGGTTTCGGAAAATCCAGCGGCTTGAGCCGGATGTCATCCTCGTCGTGGCTGTCGTGCAGCACTGCGTCGAAGTGGATGTCCTCGACCTTGGCCACGGCGGCGATGTCGCCGGGCACGGCCTGGTCGATTTCCACGTGGTCCTTGCCCTGCAGCTTGAAAAGATGCCCGACCTTGAACGGCTTGCGGCCGTCGTCGATGAACAGCTGGCTGTCCTTTCGTACTGTGCCCTGGAAAACGCGGAAGACGCTGAGCTTGCCGACGAAGGGGTCGTTGACGATCTTGAACACGTCGGCGACCACGTGCGCGTCGGCGTCGGGCACGGCTTCGAAGGGCTGGCCGTTTTTCTCGAAGGGTGGCGGGTTGCCTTCCATCGGGTTGGGGAACAGTTTTTCGGCGAGGTCCAGCAGCTCGGTGACGCCGACGCCGTTGCGCGCGGAAACAAAACACACCGGCACCAGGTGGCCTTCGCGCAGGCATTGTTCGAAGGCGTCGTGCAGGGCCTGGCCGGACAGGCCTTCTTCGCCGTCCTCCAGGTAACGTTCCATGATCTGTTCGTTGATCTCGACCACCTGGTCGACGATGCGCTGGTGCGCGTCGGCCACCGGGCCCAGGTCGGAGTCGCCGACGGGGTTGAAGAAACAATCCACCACGCGCGTGCCCTTGTCGGCCGGCAGGTTGATCGGCAGGCATTCGGGGCCGAAGGCTTCGCGCAGTTCTTCGAGCAGCACCGGCAGGTGGCCGGGGTCGACGTCCATCTTGTTGACCACCAGCACCCGGCACAGGTTGCGCGCCCTGGCGTATTCCATCATGCGGCGCGTGCCGTATTCGACGCCGGTGGCCGCGTTGACCACCACGGCCACGGTTTCCACCGCCGAAAACGCCGACAGGGTCGGGCCGCGGAAATCGGGGTAGCCGGGGGTGTCGATCAGGTTGACGTGGATGCCGGCGTGGTCGGTGCTGGCGATGGCGGTATTGAGCGAATGGCCGCGGGCTTTTTCCATCGGGTCGAAGTCCGACACGGTGCTGCCGCGTTCGAGGCTGCCTGCCGCGGGAATCGCGCCGCCGGCAAACAGCAGGGCTTCGAAGAGGGTGGTTTTGCCGGCGCCTGAGTGGCCCGCCAGGGCCACGTTGCGGATCTGTTTCGTGCTGTACGACATGAGGCCGTTCCTCCCGTGCGTGGGTGGTTGGGCCGTCATGGTCGGCGGCGCGATGGCGCTGCCTTATCGGTCGTCGAACGCGACCGCGCGTCGGTCATGGCGGACGCCCGGCCGGGGCCGGGGCGACTAGACTCCTACTCCCGCCGCCCCGGGTCAACCGGCGGCGCGCGCGGCCCTGTCGACGGTGGCCTGGATGGCCGCCAGGCGCGGTTCGATGTCGCTGGCGTGCTTGCGCCACTTGTCCGGCGCCGGCGTGGTGAGCGTGTAGCGCGACAGCGGCAGCACGCCGCCCAGGTCCTTGTCCCAGCCCCAGCCGGCCCAGGCGCCCAGGCGTTCGACGGTGCCCTGCGGGTCGGCCAGGAAGCGGTCGTGGTCGACGCCGGTCCAGTGCGCGCCGTCCAGGGCCTGCAGGTCGTCGAGCAGCAGGCGGGTGGCGGTTTCCCACTGCCGGGTGACGATGTCGGCCAGGGGTCGGCCCGAGAGCTCGCGCCAGCCGGGCACCAGCAGGAAGGACCAGGGCAGGCCCTGCCAGCCGGGCAGGTTGGGGTACATGACGAAACGACCGGACTGCCAGCCTTCGATCATGCTGGCCAGCACCTGGCGCGGGTCGCGGTGCAGGTAGATGAAACGGGCGTCCGGGAACACCGCGCGCAGGAAGGGAATGCGCAGGGCGTTCTTGGGGGTCTTTTCCAGCAAACGCACCGCGGCTTCGCCCGGGGCGTGGCCGTCGCGGTCGCGCAGGGCGTCGAAAAAGCGCTGCTGCAGCTGGGCGGTGACCTCCGGCGTGGCGTCCTGCGCCTGAAGCCGGTTCGAATCGTGGCCGCGCTGCGAGGGCGCCAGGCCCGGCACGCCTTCGATCAGGCTGTGGCTTTCGTCGCCGATGCTGAAAACGCCGGGCGCCTTCACCAGGGTTTCGAACAGCAGCGTCGAACCCGAACGCGGTGGGCTGACGATGAACACCGGGCGCTCGAAGCGGCCGGCGGCGCTGCGGCGGCTGGTGGCCTTCGGCGCCGCGGCACCCGGCAGCGCCGGCGCGTCGCCGTGCACGTCCTTGCGCAGCGACTGGTTGGCGGTGTTCTGGTCGCCCAGGGCGACGCCGAACACGTACATGTCGAGCATGTACATCAGCCCGACTTCGTTGCGCAGGCCGATCTCGCCCGCGCCGCGCGCCAGGATGTCGGCGCGGGTGGCGTCGAGCAGTTCGCGGTAGCGCGGCCAGCCCGATTTTGCGTCGCCCAGGGCCGACCACAGCGCATGCCAGCGCCGGGCGAAATCCAGCAGGCCCTGCTGGACCACGGGCAGGCGCGGGTGCGGCACGGCTTCGCCGAGCAGGAAGACGAAATGGTCGCGGATTTCCCAGGGCGTCATCACCGACGGCAGGTTCACCGACTCGAAGTCGATGTGCACCTTGCCGGTGCCGGGCAGCGGTGCCGGCGGCGCCTGCCAGCCGGGAATGCTGCGGCCCGCGGGCCGGCCGCGCGAGATCAGGTCCCACAGGCCGGCGCCGCCGACGGTGTCGGCGACCAGGTGGATGCGGGTGCTGTGATTGCCGTTGATCACGCGATGCCGCGACCAGGTGTCGAAGATCCAGCATTCGCCGGCCTTCATGTTGGTTTCCGCATCGCCGACCTGGAAGCGCACGTCGGGCGTGGTGGTCACCGGCACGTGCACGCGCATGCGTTCACGCCAGTAATAATTGGTGTCCACGTGGGCGGTGACTTCGGCCTGGCCGGAGAGGCGCATCAGGCGCGAACGGCCCCAGGTGGCGCCGAGCGCGGCCAGCACTTCCTTCACCCGCGGCAGCTGCTCGAGCGCGGCGGTCGGGCGCATGTTGCCTACCAGGTCGTCGTTGTCCGGTTCGCCGTTGGTGGCGATCAGCGTCAGCGCACTGTTGCCGGGCAGCTTGTTCGGATGCGGGCGCCAGTGCGATTCATCGACCCGGGCGATTTCATCGGCCAGGGCCCGGGCATCGAAGGACACCGGCAGCTGCAGGAAGGGAACCTGGATTTTCATGATTCGCCCATGGTACCGGCCGCGCCGAGCACCGGCCAATGCCGGGTGGCCGCGTAAACTCCGGCGCCAGGCCCCTGGACTGGAAGTCGTGCATGGATTCGACGCAAATCGCCATCCGCAGCGCCGTGTTCGTGCATGGCGCGGGCGGCGGCGGCTGGGAGTGGACGGCATGGGCGCGGGTTTTCGCGGCGGCCGGCCTGTCGGTGGCCGCACCGGACCTGCGCGCGGCGCCGGCCGGCCTGGCCGCCACGACGCTGGCGGACTATTCCGCGCAGGTGGCGGGCTGGCTGGACGCGCTTGCGCGACCGCGGGTACTGGTCGGTGCCAGCCTGGGTGGCCTGCTGGCGGCGATGAACGCGGGCAAGGCCGATGCGCTGGTGCTGGTCAATCCGATGCCGCCACAGGGCCTTCCGGATGCGCCGCAGCGTCCGGCCGTGGTGCCCTGGGGACGTTCGGCCTCGCTGGCGGGCACGCGCGCTGCCCTGCCGGGCGCGGATGACGCCGCGGCGCTGTTCGCCTTCCGGCGCTGGCGCGATGAATCCGGCGCGGTGCTCAACCAGGCCCAGGCCGGCGTCGCGCTGGCCAGGCCATCGGCGCCGGTGCTGGTGATCATTTCCGAAAGCGACCAGGACGTCCCGCCGCAGGTTTCAATCGACCTGGCGAAAACCTGGGCTGCAACCGCCTGGCCCGTGCCCGGCGGCCACGTCGATCCCCTGCTGGGCCGCGACGCGCCGGCCCTGGCCGAGCGCGCCCTGCGCTGGCTCACAAAAAGTCGACTCTGACCCCGGTTTTAAACGTTAATGTTCCCTGGCCCCGTTTTGGGGATTGCCCGGGAGGTGTTGATGCGCCGGATTTGCCTGTTGATCAGCCTGGCCGCGGCCAGTGGCCTGGCCCATGCCGGGGGCGAGCATCTGCTTGTCGCCAAGCGCATCCACACCGGCGACGCCCGAACGCCCGTGGCCGAAGCCATGGCCTGGGATGCGCAGGGCAGGGTGCTGGCCATCGGTTCCGCGCAGGCGCTGTCCGCGCGTTATCCGGACGCCGTTCGCCATGACGCCGGCGACGCCACCGTGGTGCCGGGGCTGGTTGATGCCCACGCCCACCTGATGAACCTGGGCTTCGCCCTGCTGCGCGCCGACCTGGTGGACGCGGCCAGCAATGACGAAGTCATCCGCCGCCTGCAGGCCTTCGAAGCGACCCTGCCCGAAGGTGCCTGGCTGCTGGGCCGCGGCTGGGACCAGAACGACTGGCCGGGCAAGCAGTTCCCGACCGCCGCCGACCTGGACGCCGCCTTCCCGGACCGCCCGGTCTGGCTGGAGCGCGTGGACGGGCACGCCGGCTGGGCCAACAGCGCCGCGCTGCGCGCCGTCGAACGCGACCTCGCTGGCGACTGGCAGCCCGACGGTGGCCGCATCCTGCGCGACGAGGCCGGCAAGGCGACCGGGGTATTCATCGACACCGCCGCCGAGCTGGTTGATGCCGTCGTGCCGCAGCCCGACGACGCCCTGCGCGCCGAAGCACTGGAGCGCGCGCTCGCCGCCGCGGTGGCGAACGGCCTGACCGGCGTGCACGACATGGGCGTGTCCCTGGCCGACCTGCGCCTGATGCGTGGTTTCGCCGACGCCGGCAAGCTGCCGCTGCGCATCCGCGCCTACGCCGACGGCGACGCCGAGGCCCTGGACGCGCTGTGCGCGATGGGCCCCTACCAACATGCCTCGGGCCGCCTGGCCATGCGCGGCGTGAAGTTCTACGTGGACGGTGCATTGGGCAGCCGCGGCGCCGCGCTCATCGAGGACTACAGCGACGAACCCGGCCACCGCGGCCTGCTGGTGACCGAACCGGCTGCGTATGCCGCGGGCGTGGCCAAGGCCCACGGCTGCGGCATCCAGCCGGCCAGCCACGCCATCGGCGACCGCGGCAACCGCGTCGTGCTCGACACCTACGACGCGGTGCTGGGCGCGAAGGCGGACACCGACCACCGCTGGCGCATCGAACACGCCCAGGTGGTGCACCGCGACGACCTGCCGCGTTTCGCATCGCTCAAGGTGATTGCCTCGATGCAGCCCACGCATGCCACCTCCGACATGCCCTGGGCCGAAGCCCGTGTCGGCCGCGAGCGCCTGTACGGCGCCTACGCCTGGCAGCGCCTGCGTGCGCTGGGCGTGCCGCTGGCGCTGGGCTCGGACTTCCCGGTGGAATCGGTGGACCCGCGCCTGGGTCTGTATTCGGCCGTGACCCGCCAGGACCGCGACGGCAAGCCGCCGGGCGGCTGGCTGCCCGACCAGAAGCTGACGCCGGAACAGGCCTTGCAGGGCTTCACCGCCGGCGCTGCGTTCGCGTCCTTCGACGAGGAAAACACCGGGCGCCTGGCGCCGGGGTTCGCCGCCGACTTCGTGGTGCTGGATGCCGACCCGCTGTCCGTCGATGCCTCGCGCCTGCCGGAACTGAAGGTGCGTTCGACCTGGGTGGACGGGCAGCGCGTTTTCGCCGCCGACTAGCCGGGTTACCAGTCCAGGGTGCCGCGCACGACGGTTTGCACCTGGCCGCCCGACCAGACTTCGCCTTCGGCGTCGACCTGCAGGAACAGGCGGGCGTCGTGGCCGACTTCGCGGCCCTGGCTGACGACGTAGGCGCCGTTGGCGTGGGGCAGGGCGTTGGCATGGTGCAGCCAGGCCGCCAGGGTGGCGTTGGCGGCGCCCGAGGCGGCGTCTTCCACCTGCGCCGGCTGGCCGACGAAGGCGCGCACGGCCAGGTCGTGGTCACCGCCGGTGCAGCGCGCGTAGACGCACAGGCCCATGGCTTCGGTGTCCGCGGCCAGCAGGGCGATGTCGGCCCAGGGCGGCGACAGCGCACGCAGCGAGGCTTCGTCGCGCAGCTCGGCCAGCCACCAGCGGCGGCCGCCGTCCATCAGCACCGGCGGCAGCGTGCCCAGGGGCAGGCCGGACAGCACCGGTGCCAGTCGCGGGTCGTCCAGCCGGCCGGTTTCCAGCACGCGGGCGCGCGGCGCACGCACCGCCAGGCGACGTCCGGCGCCTTCGCCCTGGACGCGGATCGGCAGCAGGCCGACGGCGCATTCCTGCACCAGCAGGCCGTCGCGCGGCGTCGCCAGGCCGGCGTCGAGCACGGCGTGGGCGCTGCCGATGCTGGGATGGCCGGCGAAGGGCACTTCCCGGCGCGGGCTGAAGATGCGCAGCCGGTAGCTGGCCTCCGGCGTCGAAGGCGGCAGCACGAAGGTGGTTTCCGGCAGGCGGGTCCAGCGGGCGATGGCCTGCATCGCGGCCTCGTCGAGCGAGCTGGCGTCGAACACCACGGCCAGCGGATTGCCGTCGCCCGGCCGGGCGGCGAAAACGTCGAGTTGTACGAACGGGTAGTGCATCGGGGGCTTCCTGCCCAGGGAGTCGCGAAGATTAGCAGCCCGGCGGTGAATCACCCCTCCACGCCCTTGGTTTACACTCGGCGGGCCCGTGCCCCGCGCACCGGCGTCCCCCAGCCAGAACCCTGACCATGACTCCTGCCGCGCCCGCCGCCGGTGCCGTTGCACCGGATTGGATCGTCCTGAAGTTCGGAGGCACCTCGGTGTCCCGACGCCATCGCTGGGACACCATTGGCGCGCTGATGAAACGGCGCGCGTCCGAAGAGGGCGCGAAGGTACTGGTGGTGGTGTCGGCGGTTTCGGGCGTCACCAACGAACTGCAGGCCATCTGCGACGGCCACGCCGACACGCCGGGCACCGCCGCGCGTTTCGAAGCGCTGGCCATGCGCCACCGTGATTTCTGCCGCGACGAGCTGGGCCTGGACCCCGATGCCGTGCTGGGCGAACGTCTGGCCGCGCTGCAGGCGCTCGCCGACGATCCGCGCCGCGCCAGCGGCGATCTCGCCTGGCAGGCCGAAGTGCTGGGCCAGGGCGAACTGCTGTCCTCGACGCTGGGCGTGGCCTACCTGCGTTCGCAGGGCCTGGACGTGGGCTGGACCGATTCGCGCGACTGGCTGGCGGCGCGCGCGCTGCCCAACCAGAACGACTGGGCGCGTCGGCTGTCGGCCTCCTGCGACTTCGAAGGCGACGCCGCCCTGCGCGCCCGCTTCGATGCCGCCGGCCCGGCCCTGCGCATCGCCCAGGGATTCATCGCGCGCGCCGAAGATGGCGGCACGGCGATCCTCGGCCGCGGGGGTTCCGATACTTCGGCGGCCTACCTGGGCGCGCTGCTCAAGGCCCGCCGGGTCGAGATATGGACCGACGTGCCCGGCATGTTCAGCGCCAATCCGCGCCAGGTGCCCGAGGCGCGGCTGCTGTCGCGCCTGGACTACGCCGAGGCCCAGGAAATCGCCACCACCGGCGCCAAGGTGCTGCACCCGCGCTGCATCCATCCCTGCCGCGAGGCGCGCGTGCCGCTGTGGATCCGCGACACCACGCGGCCGGACATGCCCGGCACCGTCATCGACGCGTCCGCCACCACCGTGCCCGGCGTCAAGGCGATCAGTTCGCGCCGCGGCATCGTGCTGGTGTCGATGGAAACCATCGGCATGTGGCAGCAGGTGGGTTTTCTTTCCGACGTGTTCGAACGTTTCAAGGCGCACGGGCTGTCGGTGGACCTTATCGGCTCGTCCGAGGCCAACGTCACCGTGTCGCTGGACCCCAGCGACAACCTGGTCAGCACCAACGTGCTCGATGCGCTGTGCGCGGACCTGGGCCAGGTCTGCCGGGTGAAGGTGATCGCGCCCTGCGCCGCCGTCACCCTGGTCGGCCGCGGCATGCGGTCGCTGCTGCACAAGCTCTCCGACGTCTGGGCGGAGTTCGGCCGCGAGCGCGTGCATCTCATTTCGCAGTCGTCCAACGACCTCAACCTCACCTTCGTTCTGGACGAAGACCTGGACGAAGACATGCTGCCGCGCCTGCACGCGCTGCTGGCGCAGTGCGGCGCGATGCCGGTGACCGAAACCGCCGTGTTCGGCCCCAGCTGGCGCAGCCTCGACAAACCCGCCGCCAGCCGCCCGCAGACCTGGTGGCAGCGCCTGCGGCCGCGCCTTCTGGAAGCGGCGAAAGCGGGCACGCCGCGTTATGCCTACCACTTGCCGACGGTGCGCGAACGCGCCCGCGAGCTGATGGACGTGGCGGCGATCGACCGGCGCTTCTACGCGCTGAAGGCCAATTCGCACCCGGCAATACTGCGCACGCTGGAAGCCGAGGGTTTTGGCTTCGAATGTGTCTCCCAGGGCGAACTCGAACATCTGTTCGGCGTGCTGCCGACCCTGGCGCCGGACCGGGTGCTGTTCACGCCCAGTTTCGCGCCGCGGCGGGAATTCGAGGCGGCGCTGGCGCGCGGCGTGTTCGTCACGCTCGATTCGCTGGTGCCGCTGCAGCAGTGGCCGGAGTTGTTCAAGGGCCGCGACATCGTGCTGCGCGTGGACCCGGGCTTTGGCCAGGGCCACCACGAGAAAGTGCGCACCGGCGGCAAGGACGCCAAGTTCGGCCTGGCCGCGGAAGCGGTGCCGCAGTTCGCGGCCGCCGCCCGCGCCACCGGCGCCCGCATCACCGGCCTGCACGCGCACATCGGCAGCGGCATCCACGATGCGCGGCACTGGCACACCGTCTACGCCAGCCTGGCGGCGATCGCCGAAGGCATCGGCACGGTGTCCTTCATCGACGTCGGCGGCGGCCTGGGCGTGGCCTACGACCCCGACGCCGCGCCCTTCGACCTGGTGGCCTATGGCGCCGCCCTGGCCGAACTCAAGGCCGCCTATCCGCACTACGCGCTGTGGGTGGAGCCGGGCCGCTACCTGGTCGCCGAAGCCGGCGTGCTGCTGCTGTCGGTCACCCAGGTCGTGGACAAGCAGGGCCAGCGCCGGGTCGGCGCCGACGGCGGCATGAATGCCCTGATGCGCCCGGCGCTTTACGGCGCCTGGCATGAAATCGTCAACCTGAGCCGGCCCGATGCGCCGCCGGGCCCACCCTGCGAAGTGGTCGGCCCGGTCTGCGAATCGAGCGATGTGCTCGGCAAGCAGCGGCGCCTGCCCGAAGCCACGGCCGAAGGCGACGTGCTGCTGGTCGGCCACGCCGGCGCCTACGGCGCGGTGATGGCCAACCGCTACAACCTGCGCGCGCTGCCGCAGGAGGACGTGATCGATGACTGACTTCGACCCGGGCGCGGTGCGCGCCTTCCGTTTCCTGGACTGCCGCTTCGACGCCAGCACCGGCGAGGCCGGCCTGGACTACGCCTTCGACGACGGCCCGGTGATGACCGAGGTGATGCGTTTCCCGGGCGCGCCGTTCGTGCTGGGCGACGTGCGCGCCGCGGCGGTGCGGCGGGCGCTGCAGCTGCTGCACCTGGTCGCCGGCGTCAGTTATTACAAGGCCGCGGTGCCGCCGGAAATCCGCATCGAGGCTTACGACATCGATGCAGGTACCGCGGCGCTGCTGACTTCCATCTACGAAAACGGCCTGGGCGAGTTTGCCTACCGCAACGGGCTGTCGCTGCGCGGGAAGATCGTTTTCCCGGCCCAG
>NZ_CAXBJS010000046.1:0-18017 GCF_963976025.1 uncultured Arenimonas sp. | reverse complement strand
ATCCCTTCTTTGCCGAAGGCAAAGTCAAAAGATTCGCGCCTGAAGGCGCTCCTACAAAGGCTCCGGCTCAGCTCTCGTCGGCTACGGGCAAGACCAGCGACACCTGCAGCCCACCCCCCTCGCGGTTGGAAAGCCCGATCCGGCCGCCGTGGGCTTCGGCGATTTCGCGCGCCAGCGCCAGGCCCAGGCCTGTGCCGCTGCGTTTGGTGGAATAGAACGGCACCAGCGCGTTGGCCAGCACGGCTTCGCCCATGCCGGTGCCGCGGTCGAGCACCTCGATGCGCAGCACGCCGCCGCCGCGACGCACGCGCAGCTGCACGTCTTCGGGCGCCGAGCCCGATTCGTGGGCGTTCTTGAGCAGGTTCAGCAGGGCCTGCTCCATCTGCGGCACGTCCACGCGCACCGAGCCCGGCGGCAGTTCGCCGTCGAGGCCGAAACTGATCTGGCTGCGCAGCCGGTCCACCAGCACCGTCCAGGGAGTGGCCTCGAGCCGCGGCGTCGGCAGCTTTGCGAAACGCGCATAGCCACGAATGAATCCCTCGAGGTGGCGGGCGCGTTCTTCGATCATGCCGAAGATCGCCTCCAGCTTTTCCGTCTGCCCCCGGCGCGTGAGCTCGGCACCGGAGTGCGCCAGCGACGCCACCGGCGCCAGCGAGTTGTTGAGTTCGTGGCTGATCACCCGGATCACCTTCTTCCAGGTCTGCACTTCCTGGCGGCGCAATTCGGTGGTGAGCTGGCGCAGCAGCAGCAGCTCGTGCGGGCGACCATTGAGGCGGAAGCCACGGCGCGCCAGGTGGTAAACCTCTTCTTCGTCGCCGTCGCCGACCGAAAACAGGCCGTCGCCGCCGCGCTCGAGCGCTTCGGAAAGCGCCGGCGGCGCTGCCTGCACCAGCGTTTCCAGGGCCAGGCCCTCGATCTTGCGTCCGTCGTTGAGCAACCGGCGCGCGGCCAGGTTGGCGTACACCACATGGCCGCCGTCGGCGACCAGCAGCATGGCCACCGGCGTGTTCTGCACCATGGTGTCGAGCAGCAGTTCGCGCTGCACCAGGGCCAGGCGCTGTTCGCGCAGCACGCCGCCCAGTTCGTTGTGGGCCGCGACCAGGTCACCCAGTTCATCGCGGTGCGCCCAGCGCAGGCCGAAGCTGAAGTCGCCGTCGCGGTAGCTGAGCGTGGTGCCGGCCAGGGCGCGGAACAGCGACAGCACCGGCCTCACCGCGCGCCGCATCAGCCACATTGAAAGCAGCAGGGCGACTGCCACGGCCACGAGGCCGGCCAGCAACGGGCTGTCGAGTTGCTGCGCCAGGAACAGGGCCAGCGCCACCGACACCGCGGCCACCCCGGCGCCAATCAGGGCCAGGGTGCCGGCGATCGAACGGCGCGTCGGCATGCGGGTCAGGGCCGGGCGATGCCCAGGCGCTCCATGCGGCGGTACAGGGCCTGGCGGCTGAGGCCGAGTTCGCTCGCGGCCTGGGCCACCACGCCGCCGGCGCGGGCCAGGGCCTGTTCGATGCCGTCGCGGTCGAGTTCGGCCTCGTTGCCCTGGCTCCCCGCGGCGGGTGTGGTGGACGCCGGCAGGCCCAGGTCGCCGGCCTGGATGACCGGGCCGGCGCTGAGCAGGCAGGCGCGCTGCATCACGTTCTTGAGCTCGCGCACGTGGCCGGGCCAGGCGTGGCGAAGCAGCGATTGCACGGCGCCGTCGGACAGCGACTTGCCCTCGGTCAGGAAAGACTGCGCCAGCGGCAGGATGTCGCGCGGGCGTTCGGCCAGCGGCGGAATGCGGATTTCGATGACGTTGAGCCGGTAGTACAGGTCTTCGCGGAAGCGGCCGTCGCTGATCATCGCCGGCAGGTCGGCATTGGTGGCGCTGATCACCCGCACCTTGACCTGCTTTTCCTTGTTCGAACCCAGCCGGGTGAACCGGCCGGTTTCGAGCACGCGCAGCAGTTTCATCTGGCCTTCGGGCGGCAGGTTGCCGATTTCGTCCAGGAACAGGGTGCCGCCGTCGGCCGCTTCGAACTTGCCCTCGCGGGCCTTGCCGGCGCCGGTGTAGGCGCCGGCGTCGGCGCCGAACAGCTCGGCCTCGATCAGCTCCGACGGCAGCGCGCCGCAGTTGAGCGTGACGAAGGGGCCGGTCTTCACCGATGAATTGGCCTGCAGAATTTCGGCGATCTTTTCCTTGCCCGACCCGTTCGGCCCGGTCACCAGCACCGGCACGTCGGCGCGCGCGACCTGGGTGGCCAGGCACAGCACGCGCTCCATCGCCGGGTCGGCCCAGACCAGGCCGCGCAGGTCGTGGTCGCGTTCGAGCTCGCGCCGCTGGCGGCTGTCGCGGCGGGCGCATTCGGCCATGGCGCGGGTGGCCTGGCCCAGTTCCAGCAGGTTGCCCACGGTCGCCAGCAGCTTGCGGTCGTCCCAGGGTTTGGCCAGGTAGTCGGCGGCACCGGCCTTTACCAGGTCCACCGCCGCTTCCAGGTGGGTCCAGGCGGTAAGCAGGATCACCGGAAGGTCCGGGTGGGCCTCGCGGATGGCCTTGAACAGCGCCTCGCCTTCTTCGCCCGAGGTGGTGTCCTGGGTGAAGTTCATGTCCTGGATGACCAGGTCGACGGCCTCGGCCGACAGCAGCGCCAGGCCCTCTTCGGGCGACGAGGCCTTCCGCGTGCGGTAGTCGTGCAGCGAAAACAGCACGTCCAGCGCGGCGGCCACCGACGGGTTGTCGTCGATGACCAGCAGGGTGGCTTGGGTCGGTTGCGGCATGGGCCTAATCTACCTTCACGCCGTGCGCGTGGCGATGGCCGGCGGCACCGCCGCCGCGCGCCAGGCCGGGCCCAGCACCGCAAGCAGGCCCAGGATCCACATCGCCAGCATGGTCAGGCCGAGGTAGGTGACCGGCAGGCGGGGCAACTCGAGTTCCGAGACCAGGAAGTTGTTCAGGGCGAGGGCCAACGCCAGGCCGGCGATGACGCCGCCGGTGGTGATCAGCACGTTCTCCAGCAGGAAGTAGCGAATGATGTCTTGCCGGCGGGCGCCCAGGGCGCGTCGCACGCCGATCTGCTTGCGGCGCTGGTTCACCCACAGCGATGCCATGCCGACGATGCCGCTGGCGGTGATCAGCAGCAGGAACACGGTCACGGCGATCAACAGGCCGGCCATCATGTTCTCGCCCGAGTAGCGCCGTGCCCGGTATTCGACGAAGGTTCGTTTGCCCAGCAGCACACGGTCGTTGCGAAGGGCCAGCAGGGCCTTCTCCACCTGGGTCATCACCCGGTCCTGCGAACCCGGTTCGGTCCGGACCGAGTACCTTGTGAACGGATCTATGTAATGGATCGGGAAGATGACGCTGTCCTCGGCCCGGGCGCTGGCCGGCGCGCTCGGCGACTGCAAACGCTCGACCACGCCGACGATCCGCACACCTTCGGCATCGTCGCCGCCGCCCATGTAGAACACCTTCCCGACGTAAGACGACGCGTCCGGGAAGAGTTGCTTGGCCAGGGACAGCGTGACGATCACGAGCGAGGGCTGGGACTGGTCGAGCTGCGGATTGAACTCCTGGAACTCATCGGGTTCGAAGGCCCGGCCCTCCACCAGCGTCAGGCCGAAGGTGTCGATCAGCGAATCACCCATGCCGTTGAAGTAGAGCGTGGCACCGAGGTTGCTGTTCTGGTCGCCGCGCGTGGCCGTCAGGCCACCGTTGTTCCAGCTCGACTGGCCAAGGGGCACCTGGTTGGTCCAGGTGGCCGCGACGACGCCCGGAATGGCCTTGATCGCCTCCAGGTCGCGGCGCTGCATGTCCGCGATGTCGTTGATCTGTCGATGGGGGTAGAAACGGATCTCGGCCAGGTTCTGCTCGTCGGCGCCGGTCGGCCGGGCCGCGGTCGAAAGGCGGTCACGGATGATGTAAAGCGCGTTGCAGACGATGGCCAGTGTAAGTGCAACCTGCGCAGCGATGAGAAGCGGCGCGGTCTTGTTGCGCATCATGGCGGAGAGGATCGGACGGATTTCCATGGCAGGTCCTCGGTTATTGGCTCTTGAGCTGCAGGGCGGGCACCACCTGGCAGGCGCGCCAGGTCGGCAGCAGGCCGGCCAGCAGGCTGGCGACGATGGACAACGCGATCGCGGTGGCCAGCATCATGCCGTCCACGTAGGTGATCTGGGCGATGCCCTGGTCGAAATGGCGGATGTACGCAAGCGCGCCGAAGGTCATCGCCACGCCCACCGTGGCACCGACCAGGCCGATCACGCCGGCTTCCGTCAGGTATTGCTTGAAGACTTCGCGCCGGGTGGCGCCGAGCGCACGGCGCACGCCGATCTCGCCGGGACGGGCACTGAACTTGGCCAGCAGCAGGCCGACGGTGTTGACCAGGCAGACCAGCAGGAAGCCGAAGGCCAGCCAGGTCGAAGTGCGGGTGTCGTCGCTGACCACGCCGTATTCGTCCAGCCACTCCATCACGTCGTGCAGGCGGTTGTTCGTGGGTCGCGGAAAGCGGTTGAGCGCCCTCTGTTCCGCGACATAGGCGGCCAGGTAGTCGGCGTACTGCTGTCGGTCCGCGGCACTGTCCAGTTCGGCCCAGTACTGCACCCACGTGCATTCCGACGCCAGGTAGCCCTTGAAGCCGGGCGCAGGCGGGTTCTCGCTGCAGTCCATGCTGCCGTTGCGCTCCAGTTCCAGGGCAACGGCCGCGCGGATCGGTATGAAGACGTCTTCGCTGGTGTCGAAGCTGTTGTTGCCGATCAGGCGGTAGAACTTCGGCACCGGGTTCCAGGTATCGGCGACGCCGACGATGGAGAAGTCGGTGTCATTGACCTTCAGGCTCTTGCCGACCGGATCCACGCCCTCCCCGAATACCCGTTCGGAGAGGCTGCGGCCGATCACCAGCACGTAGGTACCCCTGGCGTCGTCGTCCTCGCTCCAGGCCTGGCCGTAGAGGAAGGGCACGTCGAACATGGCGAAGAAGTCGCGGCCGACGGCGACACCGTCGCTGAAGAAGGGCGGCAGGTCGTCGCGGCCCGAATTGATCGCCGGGCCGAGGCCGTAGATCGGGGTCTGCCGCTGCGCCTTGGCCTGTTCCCACAGCGCCATGGCGTCCATATAGGTCACCTGCTGTGGCGGGTCGGTTACGGTGGCGGGCTGTTCTGCCGGGTAGTTGTCCAACCGCGGATAGACCAGTCGGTCGCTCTTGTGCGGGATCGGGTCGCCGGACATGCCGTGCAGCAGCGTCAGCGTGGTCATGCTGGCGGCCACGCCGACCGACAGCGTGAGCACCATCAGCGTGGTGAGCACGGGGTTGCGGCGCAGGCTGCGGAAACCCAGGCCCAGGTAGTAGCGGAACATGGCGTGCTCCTCAGGCTTCGGCTGAATGGGCGGCGACGGCCGCGAGCGAGCGCTGCGTCTCGTGCGTCAGGTCCGAGACCTGGCCGTCGATGATGTGCACGTTGCGGTGCGCGCGCGCGGCCAGTTCGGGGTCGTGGGTCACCATCAGGATGGTGGTGCCGGCGGCGTTGATTTCCTCAAGCAGCTCCATCACGCCGCGGGCCATCTGCGAATCCAGGTTGCCGGTCGGTTCGTCGGCCAGCAGCAGCTTCGGCGAGCCGGCCAGGGCGCGCGCGATCGCCACGCGCTGCTGCTGGCCGCCGGACAGTTCGGCCGGGTAGTGCTTCATGCGCGAGGCCAGGCCGACCTGGGCCAGGGCATCCTCGATGCGCTTCTTGCGTTCGGCGGCGCCGAAGCCGCGGTAGCGCAGGGGCACGTCGACGTTGTCGAACAGGTTCAGGTCGGGGATCAGGTTGAAGCCCTGGAAAATGAAGCCCAGCTTCTCGTTGCGCAGCTTCGAACGGGCCGAGTCGTCCAGGCCGCGCACGTCCACGTTGTCGAGCCAGTATTCGCCGCCGGTGAATTCCTCGAGCAGGCCGGCGATGTTGAGGAAGGTGGTCTTGCCCGAACCCGAGGGGCCGGTGACCGCTACGAATTCGCCTTCCTTGACGTGGATGTCGAAGCCGCGCAACGCGTGCGTTTCGATCATGTGGGTTCGGTAGACCTTGCTCAGGTTGTTCATGCGCATCATGGCGGGATGTCTCCTCGGGTCGTTCGGTTCAGTCGTTGATGGCGACGCGCTCGGCGTCTTCGAAGTTGTCGGTGCCGGAGATGACGATGCGCTCGCCGGGCTGGAGGCCCTCGAGGATCTCGACTTCGCCGACGCTGGTGGCTCCCAGCACGATCGGGCGACGCACGGCGATGCCATCCTCGACCACATAGGCGTGGCGGCCGCCGTGCTGCTCCACGAAGGGGCCGCGGGCGACCTTCACCACGTCGGGCTTTTCCTCGAACAGGACGCGCGCCGACAGGCGCTGGTTCTGGCGCAGGCCGGGCGGCTGCTCGCCGTCGAAGCGCACCCGCGCCAGCACCTGGTTGCCCACCACCTCCGGGGAGATGGCCGAGACCTTGCCGGTGGCATTGGTTGCGCCCACGCGCACTTCGGCGGTCATGCCCAGGCCCAGGTCCTTGGCGTAGGACTCGGGCATTTCCAGCTCCACTTCGAGCCGGCTCAGGTCAACCACGGTCATCAGCGGCGCATTGGGCGCCACGACCGCGCGATCGGCGACGTTGAGCGTGCCGATGACGCCGTCGACCGGGGAGCGCACGTTCAGTTCATCCACGCGGCGCTCGAGGTTGGCGGCCAGCAGGCGCTGGCGCTCGAGCAGTTGTTCCTGGGTCTTGAGGCCAAGGGCCACGTCCTGCGCCTCGAGTTGGGCCGCGGTGCCGGCGTGCTTGCTGCGGATGTCGGCGCTGGCCATGGCGTCCTGGGCGCGCAGGAAATCGACCTTCGCGATCGCGCCCAGTTCGAAGCCGCGTTCGGCACGCTGCAGGTCGCGCAGGGCGGCCAGGCGCGTAACCTCGGCATCGTCGGCCTCGCGCTGGGCCAGCAGGCTGGATTTGCGCGCCAGGATCCGCTGGCGCGCAACCTCGGCCTCCAGCTGCGCCAGCGTGGCCTTTTCGCGCTGCAGTTCGTTCTGCAGCTCCGGCGAATCCACCACCGCCATGACGTCGCCGCGTTTGACGCTGTCACCCGCGTTGGTCTTGAGCGTCACGGTGCCGCCGGCCGGGGCGTACAGCGTGGGGCTGACCGCGGCGACCACGCGGCCGTTGACGGCGGCATCGCGCACCAGCAGGCCGCGGCTGACTTCGGCAAAACGCAGGCGCTCGGCCGATACCGCGCCGGCGCTGCCCAGCCAGCCGCTGAGCAGCCAGCCCACGAAAACCACCGCCATCACGGCCGCGCCGGCCAGGTACAGCGGCTTGCGGGAGCGGGGCGCCTGGGCCTGGGAAAGGCTGCGGTCCTGGGCGGAGGTGTCGCGGATCATCGGCAAATCCATCTGGTTCAGGTCTGCCTTGGATGATGCAACCACCGTGCCAATGCATAAGTCACTGATTGAAAAGGTCTTGGCGGCTGTCCGCGGCGTCCGGACGGCCCCTGGCCGGACACCCGCCGGACGCCCGCGCGGCGCCTGCGAATCCTTCGCCCGCGGAAAGCCACATCCTTCACTTAAACTTGCTGGCCAGTCACCAAGGAACGCATCGCCCATGTGTGGAATCGTCGGCATCAGCGCCAACCGGCCCATCGTCCAGCACCTGATCGCCGGACTGGCCGCGCTGGAATACCGCGGTTACGACTCGGCCGGCGTGGCCCTGCTCACCGGCGACGGCATTTCCCGCCTGCGCGCCAAGGGCAAGGTCCGCGACCTGGTCGCCCTGCAGGCCGAAACCGGCCTGGACGGCCACTGCGGCATCGCCCACACCCGCTGGGCCACCCACGGCGTGCCCAGCGAAGGCAACGCGCACCCGCACGTGTCGGGCGACGTGAGCCTGGTGCACAACGGCATCATCGAAAACCACGCCGCGCTGCGCGCCGAGCTGCAGGCCGAAGGTTATGAGTTCAGCTCGCAGACCGACACCGAAGTGGTGGCGCACCTGGTCGAGCGCGCACAGCGCCAGGGCCTGTCGCTGCTGGCGGCGGTGCAGGAAACGGTGAAGCGCCTGCACGGCGCCTACGCCATCGCGGCGATTTCCGCCCGCGAGCCGGGCACGGTGGTGGGCGCACGCTACGGCGCGCCGCTGATCGTCGGCCTGGGCGAGGGCGAACAGTACCTGGCCTCGGACGTGCATGCGCTGCTGCCGCTGACCAAACGTTTCATGTACCTCGACGAAGGCGACGTCGCCGAAGTCACCGTCGGCGGCATCCGCATCTTCGACGCCGACGGCCAGCCGGCCCAGCGCGAGGTCAAGGAATCGCACTTCAGCGCCGACGCGGTCGAGCTGGGCGACTACGCCCACTACATGCTCAAGGAAATCCACGAACAGCCGGTGGCCGTTGCCGACACCCTGGAAGGCCGCATCGCCGGCGGCAAGATCCTGACCCAGATCTTCGGCGTGGATGCCGATCGCCTGCTGGCCGACACCCAGGCCGTGCACATCATCGCCTGCGGCACCAGCTACCACGCCGGCCTGGTGGCGCGTTACTGGATAGAACAGCTGGCCGGCGTGCCCTGCACCGCGGAAATCGCCAGCGAGTACCGCTACCGCGACCCGGTGGTGAAGGAAGGCACGCTGTTCCTCACCATTTCCCAGTCCGGTGAAACCGCCGACACGCTGGCTGCGCTGAAGCTGGCGAAGGACCGGCCGTACCTGGCGCGCATGGCCGTGTGCAACGTGCCGGAATCGTCGATCGTGCGCGAGTCTTCGCTGGTGCTGATGACCCGCGCCGGCCCGGAAATCGGCGTCGCCTCGACCAAGGCCTTCACCACCCAGCTGGTGGCGCTGGCGCTGTTCTCGCTGGCGCTTGCGCGCGTGAAGGGCCTGGACGACGAGCGTTATTTCGACGGCGTTCGCCAGCTCGAGCGACTGCCGGGACATATTGCTGAAGTGCTCAAGCTCGACGACGAAATCAAGGAGCTGGCCGAGCAGTTCATCGGCAAGCACCACGCGCTGTTCCTGGGCCGCGGCACGCACTGGCCGGTGGCGATGGAAGGCGCGCTCAAGCTCAAGGAAATCAGCTACATCCACGCCGAGGCCTACGCCGCCGGCGAGCTCAAGCACGGTCCGCTGGCCCTGGTGGACGAAGACATGCCGGTCATCGCGGTGGCGCCCAACGACCGCCTGATCGACAAGCTCAAGTCCAACCTCGAGGAAGTGCGCGCCCGCGGCGGCGTGCTTTACGCCTTCGTGGACGAAACCGTGGCCCACGGCCTGGACGCCGCGCGCGTGGTCATCCTGCCCGCCTCGGGCGAAATCGCCGCGCCCATCATCTCCACCATCCCGCTGCAGCTGCTGAGCTACCACGTTGCCGTGCAGCGCGGCACCGACGTCGACCAGCCGCGCAACCTGGCCAAGTCGGTGACGGTGGAATAAGCGGCAGATGGTTCGCGTCCTGCCGCGGCTGCGGCTGGCCGGCCACGGAGGTGTCAACTAGACTGCAGGTCATCTCGTGCCTGCCGGAAATTCCCATGCGCCCCTGGTTTTCTTGTTTGCTGCCCTGCCTGCTTGCACTTGTCGCTTCGGTCCCCGCGATGGCCCAGGACCGCATCTTCGACATCGTGCCGCCGGCCGGCAAAGAGGTGCAGATGGTCGACGGCTACACCGTGCTGCGGCAGGCCGGCAGCCAGTACGGCGCGGTGCTGACCTACATGCCCGAGTCGGATTCGACGGCGTGGATCCCGGTGGCGGTGCTCAATACGTCCGGCGGCCGGCTCAAGGTTGGCACCAAGGGCGTCAGCGCCCGCAGCGGCGGGGCCGAACTCAAGGTCTGGTCGACCACCGGCCTGATCCGCCTGGCCAAGGAGGGCAGCATCAGCGCGCCGCCGGCGTTGGCCGAGGCGGCGAACCCGTCCGGCACGCCGGCCCCGGCGCAGAACGACGCGCCCGTGGCGCCGCGCAAGGCCGAGACCGTCGGCACGTTCCAGCCAGGCGAGCAGAGCCAGACCCTGGCCACGACCAACAACCGCGCCAGCCGCAGCAACGCCCAGGAGAAACAGCACGACCTCGCCGTCGCCCAGGTCACCGCCCTGCGTGATCGCCTGTTCCGCGACAAGACCATCGACGCGCGCGAAGTCGGCCGCGGCGACGTCCGCATCAACCTGCCGCCGCGTCGCGGCGACGGCCAGCCGGCCGAGTTCGTGCTGACGCTCAACTTCGGCGGCGAGGCCATGGACGTTACCTATCGCGAGCGCGTCACGCGCTGACCACAAGCCCCGCCATCCACATCCCGCCCACGCCTCCGGGCGCAGACTCGGCACCCGGAAACCCCGAGCCGCCCATGCGCCTGAACGCCGATTTCACCCAACGCATCGTCATCCGCCCCGGCGACACGCCCTGGCAGGCCTCGCCTTCGCCGGGCGTGACGCGGCGGATGCTCGACCGGGTCGGCGACGAAGCCGCGCGCGCCACCAGCCTGGTGCGCTACGCGCCGGGCTCGGTATTCCCCGAACACGCCCACCCCGACGGCGAAGAAATCCTGGTGCTCGACGGAGTATTCACCGACGAGCGCGGCGAGCACGGCCCCGGCACCTACCTGCGCAACCCCGACGGCAGCCGGCATGCACCGCGCAGCGCCGGCGGCTGCACGCTGTTCGTGAAGCTGCGGCAGTTCCAGCCCGGCGACAGCGAATCCGTACGCATTGATACCCATGCCGCCGACTGGCGCCCGGGCCTGGTGCCCGGCCTGCGCGTGATGTCGCTGCACTCCTTCGGCACCCAGCACACCGCGCTGGTGGACTGGGCCCCGGGCACGGTGTTCCAGCCGCACACGCACTGGGGCGGCGAAGAAATCCTGGTGCTCAGCGGCCAGTTCGAAGACGAATATGGCGTTTACCCCGCCGGCAGCTGGCTGCGCAGCCCGCACCTTTCCCAGCACGCACCGCGGGCGCCGCTGGGCGCGCGAATCCTGGTCAAGACCGGGCACCTGGACGCGGATTTCCTGCGGCGGTGGGCGGCATGAAGAAGGCCCTGGGCGCGGCGTTCTTCTACGCGCGTTTCGCGCTGCCGTTCTCGCGCATCGGTTTTCGGCGTCGCGTCGGAGGGGCCGGGCTGGACGCGGAGTTCAGCGGCCAGCGCTGGGTGGTCAGCGGCGCCACGGGCGGCATCGGCCGGGCCATCGCGCTTGGCGCGGCGGCGCGCGGGGCGACGGTGCTGGCGCTGGGGCGCAACCGCGGCAAGCTGGAGACATTGGCGGAGGCGGCCACCGGCGCCGGGCGCATCGAACCGGTCGCCGTGGACCTGTCGCTGATGCGCGACGTGGCGCGCGTGGCCGGTGAAATCGCCGCGGCCGGCCCGGTGCACGTGCTGGTGCACAACGTCGGCGTGATGTGCCACGCCTTCGAACAGACGGACGAAGGCCTGGAGCGCGGCTTCGCCACCAACCTGCTGGGCCACTGGGTGCTCGACCAGGGCCTGCGCCGCGGCGGCGCGCTGCACGAAGGCAGCGCCATCATTTCCATGAGCTCGGGTGGCATGTACGGCGCCGCGCTGGACCTGGACGCGCTCCAGGCCGCCGACGCCGCCAGCCATGACGGCTTCACCGCCTATGCCCAGCACAAGCGCGCGCAGGTGGAACTAACCCACTACTGGAACAGCCTTGGCCCGGGCCAGCCGCGAGCGTGGGTGATGCACCCGGGCTGGGTGGACACCGACGGCGTGCGCAGCGCGCTGCCTGGCTTCCGCAGGCTGTTCGGCGCGGTGCTGCGCGATGCCGGTGAAGGCGCCGACACCGCGCTGTGGCTGGCCGCCACGCGACCCGATACCGGCGAAGGCATCTGGCTGGACCGCCACCGCGACGGCGAACACGCCTTTGGCTTCACACGCGAGGGCGCGAAGTCCGAAGCGCTGGTAGCCGCCCTGCGTGCGCTGGCGCCCCGGCAAGACCCGCGCCCGGTCGAACCCGAGCGTCCCTTGCCGACGGATTGCTGCGACGGCGGCTGCGCGGTCTGCGTCTTCGACAGCTACGCCGAGGACATGGACCACTACCGCGAGCAGCTGGCGCTGTGGCGGCAGCGGTATCCCGGCCGCGACTGAAGGCGCAGGCCCGCCATGCCAGCCGCGGCGCCCGGATCCGGTGGCACAATAGCGGCCCCCAGCCGTCCCGGATTCCCGCCATGCGCGTCTGTGTCTACGCCGCTTCCAGCGCCCGCGTGGCGCCCGAATTCCATGCCGCTGCGCGCCAGCTCGGCGAAACCCTCGCCGCCAACGGCTGCAGCATTGTTTACGGCGGCGGCTCGCAGGGCCTGATGGGTTCGCTGGCCGACGGCGCGCTGTCGCAGGGCGGCGAAGTGACCGGCATCCTGCCGCGCTTCATGGCCGACCTCGAGTGGGGGCACCCGGGCCTGACCCAGCTGGAGCTGGTGGAAGACATGCGCGAGCGCAAGCACAAGCTGCTGACCGGTTCGGATGCGGTGGTGGCGCTGCCCGGTGGCTGCGGCACGCTCGAGGAACTGTTCGAGGCGATCACGCTCAAGCGCCTTGGTATCTACTTCAGCCCGATCCTGCTGCTGAACGTGCGCGGTTTCTACGCGCCGCTGCAGGGTTTCATGGAGTCGGTGATCGAAGAGCGTTTCATGAACCCCGAACACGCGGCGATGTGGTCGCTGGTCGATCGCGTCGAAGACGTGCTGCCGACCATCAGGGCCACGCCGGCCTGGCGCGAAGACGCGCGCGACTACGCGGTGGTCCGCTAGGGCTTAGTCGTCGCGCGAGGACGAGGGATCGTCGAAGCCGAAGCCCGGGCCGGGCATGTCGCTTTCATCTTCGCCGTCCAGGCGCACGGTTTTCACCGGCGCGGCGACCGGCATGCGCTTGTTCTTGGGCAGCGGCAGCTTGGCGACTTCGTCGCCGGCGGCCAGCACCAGTTCGCTGCGGCGCTCGTCCGGGATTTCCTGCCAGTGGCAGCCCAGGATCGCGCCTTCGAGCGCGTAAAGCAGGTTCAGGCTGGGCTTGAAGCCGGCGCGCTTGACCCGTACGAAAGCCGCCAGCGCACCCACCGATTCCAGGTCTTCCTGGCTGCGGATGCCCGTCTGGCGCAGCCAGGCGGCGGACTTCGGGCCGATGTTGCGCAGTTTTGTTCCAGTCATGCCTGTTTCCTGTTCCCTGCCATGTCAGGCGGGGCCCAACGTCTGGATGAACGCAGCAGCGATGGATTCGAGGCCAGCCTGGTCGTCGGCGTCGAAGCGGTCGGTCACCGGGCTGTCGAGATCGAAGACGCCCACCAGCGTGTCGCCGAGGTACAGAGGCACCACCAGCTCCGAGCGCGAAGCCGCGTCGCAGGGGATGTGCCCCGGGAAGGCCTCGACGTCGGCAATACGCTGGGTCTGCCGGGTCTGGGCGGCAGTGCCGCAGACGCCGCGGCCCAGGGCGATGCGCACGCAGGCCGGGTGGCCCTGGAAGGGGCCGACCACCAGTTCCTTGCCGTCGTAGAAATAAAAGCCGACCCAGTTGAGCTGCGGCAGCGCGTGGTAGACCAGCGCCGAGAGGTTGGCGGCGTTGGCGATCCGGTCGGGTTCGCCGTGCATCAGGCCGCGGGCCTGTTCAAGCAGCTGTTCGTACTGTTCGGCCTTGCTGCCGGTGAGGCTGGACTGCGCGAACATCGGCGCTCCATGGTTCGGGGTCGGGGCGGTTATTGTATGCGGCCATGGACACCGACGTTTTCACCCGCGGCTGCTTCGTCACCGGCACCGACACCGGCGCCGGCAAAACCTTCGCGTCCACCGTGCTGCTGCACGCCATGCGCCGCGACGGTCGCCCGGCCGTGGGAATGAAACCGGTTGCCAGCGGCTGCGAGCGCAGCCACGAAGGCTGGCGCAACGAAGATGCGCTTGCGCTGCAGGCCGCCAGTGACCCCAAGCCCGACTACCAGCTGGTCAATCCCTACGCCCTTCCCGAACCGACCGCGCCGCAGATCGCCGCCGCGATGGCCGGCGTGCACGTCGAGCTGCCGACCCTGCTGGCCGCCTACACGGCGCTGTCGGCCCAGGCCGGCGGCCGTGTGCTGGTGGAAGGCGTGGGCGGCTGGCTGGCGCCGCTGGCCGACGGACTGGAGCAGGCCGACCTGGCCCGGGCCCTGGATCTGCCGGTGGTGCTGGTGGTGGGCCTGCGCCTGGGCTGTTTGAACCACGCGCGGCTGACTGCCCGCGCCGTGCTCGCCGATGGCTGCCGGCTGGCCGGCTGGATCGGCAACCAGGTCGAGGCCCCGGGTCCGCACGCGGCGGCCTACCTGGACCTGCTGCGGGACGCCCTGCCGGGTCCCTGCCTGGGCGTCCTGCCCTACGCGCCCGGGTCGGCGCCGGCCGGACTGGCCGCGAAACTGTCGCTGGGCTGAACCGCCCGCCCGGAAAGGGGCCAAAACCCCCGGAACCAGGCCATCAGTTGGCTTGACAGCGGCCGATTCAAACCTAGAATGACCGTTCACTCTTTTCTGTTCGCGCCGGCTCCCCGGCCTGCGACCGACCCCGTTTTCCTTATTCCAAGAGGCATCCCATGTCCGCGTCTGCCCGTTCCCGGCGTCCCCTGGCGCTTGTCGCCGCCGCCAGCCTGCTGCTGGCCGCCTGCTCCGGCGAGCAGGCCCCCATGCAGATGCCCACGCCCGAAGTCACCGTGGTCACGCTAAAGGCCCAGCCGGTGCCGCTGACCCGCGACCTGGCCGGCCGCACCGTGCCCTTCGTGGTCGCCGAAGTGCGGCCGCAGGCCACCGGCATCGTCGAAAAGCGCCTGTTCGAGGAAGGCAGCCTGGTGAAGGAAGGCCAGGTGCTCTACCAGCTCGACGACGCGACCTACCGCGCCGCCCGCGCCGCCGCCGCCGCCAACCTGGCCCGCGCCCGGGCCTCGGCCACCTCGGCGCGCCTGGCCGCCAACCGTTCCACCGAACTGGTGGCGCAGAAGCTGGTGTCCGAGCAGGACCACGAGCGCACCATGGCCGCCGCCGCCGAGGCCGCCGCCGACGTCGCCGCCTACCAGGCCGCGCTGCAGTCTGCCGACGTCAACCTGGGCTACACCCGCATCACGGCGCCGATCTCGGGCCGCGCCGGCAAGTCCAGCGTCACCCAGGGCGCGCTGGTCACCGCCAACCAGGAAGCCGCCCTGGTGACGGTGCAGCAGCTTGACCCGATCTACGTGGACCTGTCGCAGTCGGCGTCGGAGCTAATGCAGCTGCGCCAGGACGTCGAGGCCGGCCGCGTTCAACAGAGCACCGTCGAAGCGAAGATCCTGCTCGAGGACGGCACGCCCTACGCGCACGCCGGCGTGCTGGAGTTCACCGACGTCACCGTTGACCCGGGCACCGGCAGCTATTCGCTGCGCGTGCGCGTGCCCAATCCCGACAACCTGCTGCTGCCGGGCATGTACGTGCGCGCCGTGGTCGAACTGGGCACCCGCCCGGACGGCATCCTGGCGCCGCAGCAGGGCATCAGCCGCGACGCCAAGGGCAATGCCACCGCGCTGGTGGTCACCGCCGAAGGCAAGGTCGAACCGCGCGTGGTCGCCACCAGCCGCACGGTCGGCGACCAGTGGCTGGTCGACGACGGCCTGCAGGCGGGCGACCGCGTGATCATCGAAGGCCTGCAGAAGGTCCGGCCCGGCGGCAACGCCACTGCCGTGGAAGCCGGCAAACCACAGGCCGCCGGCGCGGCCCCCCCGCGGGACGCCGACGCGTCCCACGCCGCCAAGTAAGCCGGGAGTCCACGCATGGCAAGGTTCTTCATCGATCGCCCGATCTTCGCCTGGGTGATCGCCATCATCATCATGCTCGCCGGCGGCCTGGCGCTGACCCAGCTGCCGATCTCGCGCTATCCGACGATCGCGCCGCCGACGATCACGGTCAGCGCCAACTACCCTGGCGCCTCGGCGCAGGCCGCTGAAAACGCAGTCACCCAGATCATCGAGCAGGCCATGACCGGGCTCGACGGCATGGACTACCTGTCTTCGACCAGCGACTCCAACGGCTCGGTTTCCGTCTCCCTGACCTTCAAGAACGGCACCGATCCGGACGTCGCCCAGGTGCAGGTCCAGAACAAGCTGCAGCGGGTGACGGCGTTGTTGCCCGGCGTGGTACAGCAGCAGGGTCTGTCGGTAAACAAGGCATCCACCAGCTTCCTGCAGGTGCTGGCTTTCGTGTCTGAAGACGGATCCATGGACCGGAACGACATCTCGGACTTCGTGTCGGCAAACATCGTCGACCCGATCAGCCGCGTGCCGGGCGTGGGCAGCGTGCAGCTGTTCGGCGGCAAGTACGCCATGCGCATCTGGCTGGACCCGGGCAAGTTGAACACCTACCAGCTGTCACCGAGCGACGTCGTGGCGGCGGTGCAGGCGCAGAACGCACAGGTGGCCGTCGGTCAGCTCGGCGGAACCCCGGCCATTGATGGGCAGCAGATCAACGCCACGATTACAGCCCAGGACCGCCTGCAGACCCCCGAACAGTTCCGCAACATTGTCGTGCGTGCCAATGCCGACGGTTCGACCTTGCGCCTGGGCGACATCGCCCGCGTCGAGATCGGGTCGGAAAGTTATTCGGTGATCAGCCGCTACAACGGCAAACCGGCTGCCGGTCTTGCGGTTTCCCTCGCCACCAATGCCAATGCGCTGTCCACCGCCGACGGCGTGGCGGAGCTGATCGAAGAAATGAAACCGAACTTCCCCCCGGGGATGACGGTGAAGATTCCCTTCGACACGACGCCTTTCGTGCGCGCTTCCATCACCGAGGTGGTCAAGATCCTGCTCGAGGCGTTTGTCCTCGTGTTCCTGGTGATCTTCCTGTTCCTGCAGAACTTCCGCGCCACGCTGATCCCGACCATCGCGATCCCGGTGGTCTTGCTGGGCACGCTGGGCATCCTGATGGTGCTGGGTTTCTCGATCAACATGCTGACCATGTTCGCCATGGTGCTGGCGATCGGCCTGCTGGTGGATGACGCCATCGTGGTGGTCGAGAACGTCGAACGCCTGATGAGCGAAGAAGGCTTGTCGCCGCTTGAGGCGACCCGCAAGTCCATGGATCAGATCACTGGCGCGCTGATCGGCATCGGCTTGGTGCTGGCCGCCGTGTTCATCCCGATGGCGTTCCTGTCCGGCTCCACCGGTGTTATCTACCGCCAGTTCACGGCGACGATCGTTTCGGCCATGGGCCTTTCGGTGCTGGTCGCCATCGTGCTGACGCCAGCGCTTTGCGCCACCATGCTCAAGCCGCTCAAGAAGGGCGAACACCACGGTGAGAAGGGTTTCTTCAAGTGGTTCAACAACCGCTTCGACGCCGGCAACAAGCGCTACCAGGGTTTCGTTGGCACCATGCTGCGCCGCGGCGGCCGCTTCCTGGCCCTCTATGCGCTGCTGGCGCTGGCGATGCTGTTCGTGTTCTCGCGCGTGCCTTCGTCCTTCCTGCCCGACGAAGACCAGGGCGTGGCCTTCACCATCGTGCAGACGCCGGTCGGTGCCACGCAGCAGCGCACCCAGAAGGTTATGGAGCAGGTAGAGCAACACTACCTGCAGAACGAAGCCGACATCATCGAGTCCACCTTCGCCGTGCAGGGTTTCAGCTTCGCCGGCAGCGGCCAGAACAACGGCATGGTGTTCGTGAAGCTCAAGAACTGGGACGAACGAACCAGCGACGAGGCCAGCGTCACCGCGATGGTCGGTCGTGCCATGGGCGCCTTCAGCCAGATCAAGGACGCCATGGTGTTCGCGCTGGCGCCGCCGCCGGTGACCGAACTGGGCACCACGGGCGGCTTCAACCTGTACCTCAAGGACAACCAGAACCAGGGCCACGAGGCGCTGATGGCAGCGCGCAACCAGCTGCTGGGCCTGGCCTCGCAAAGCCCGCTGCTGACGCAGGTGCGCCCGAACGGCCAGGAAGATTCGCCGCAGTTCCGCCTGGACGTGGACAACGACAAGGCCGCCGCCCTGGGCGTGTCGGTGGCCGAAATCAACAACACGCTGTCGGTGGCCTGGGGTGGTCGTTACATCGATGACTTCATCGACCGCGGCCGCGTGAAGC
>NZ_CAXBJS010000045.1:0-18745 GCF_963976025.1 uncultured Arenimonas sp. | reverse complement strand
GCGTACGGTGCAGGTGCGCCTGCGTGCGCTGGCGATGCAGCAGGGCCTGTTCAAGCGCGTGCACCCGCATCTGCTGCGCCACAGCTTCGCCAGCCACGTGCTTGAATCAAGCGGCGACCTGCGCGGCGTCCAGGAACTGCTGGGCCACGCCGACATCGCCACCACCCAGGTCTATACCCACCTCGACTACCAGCACCTGGCCAAGGTCTACGACGCCGCCCACCCCCGCGCCCGCCGCAAGAAAGACGGTTGAAGGCACCGGGATCCGCCCCCAACTGATTCCTGTCCCCCCTCGGAACCGCCCATGGATCCCACCGTCTTCCACGCCACCACCATCCTCTCGGTCCGCCGCGGCGACCGCGTCGTCGTCGCCGGCGACGGCCAGGTCACCCTGGGCAACACGGTCATGAAGGCCAATGCCCGCAAGGTCCGCAAGCTGGCCGGCGGCAAGGTGGTCGCCGGCTTCGCCGGCGCCGCCGCCGACGCCTTCACGCTGTTCGAAATTTTCGAAGGCAAACTCGACCAGAACGGCGGCCAGCTGGTGCGCGCCGCGGTCGAGATGGCCAAGGAATGGCGCACCGACCGCCGCCTGGGCAAGCTCGAGGCGCTGCTGGCGGTGGCCGACAAGGACACCTCGCTGGTGATTTCCGGCAACGGCGACGTCATCGAACCCGAGGACGGCATCGTGGCCATCGGCTCCGGCGGCCCCTTCGCGCTGGCCGCGGCGCGGGCGCTTTACAACCACACCGAACTCGACGCCCGCGCCATCGCCGAAGCCGCCCTCAATGTCGCCGGCGACATCTGCATCTACACCAACCGCAATATCGTGATCGAGGAACTCTGATGTCCGAGCTGACCCCCCGCGAGATCGTCGGCGAACTCGATCGTTACATCATCGGCCAGGCCGGCGCCAAACGCGCCGTCGCCATCGCCCTGCGCAACCGCTGGCGGCGCATGCAGCTCGAACCGTCCATGCGCGACGAGGTGATGCCCAAGAACATCCTGATGATCGGCCCCACCGGCGTCGGCAAGACCGAAATCGCCCGCCGCCTGGCGGCGCTGGCCAACGCGCCGTTCGTGAAGGTCGAGGCCACGCGCTTCACCGAGGTCGGCTACGTCGGCAAGGACGTCGAGCAGATCATCCGCGACCTGGCCGACATGGCGGTGAAGATGTTCCGCGAACAGGCCAAGCAGCGCGTGCACACCCAGGCCGAGGAGCGCGCCGAAGACCGCATCCTCGACGCCCTGCTGCCCAAGCGCCGCGGCCCGGGCTTCGCCATCGAGGTCAACTCCGAGGGCGAGAACGAAACCCGAAACAAGCTGCGCAGGCAGCTGCGCCAGCGTGAACTCGACGACCGCGAGATCGAACTCGAACTGCAGCCGCCGATGGGCGCCGGCATGGACATCATGACCCCGCCGGGCATGGAGGAAATGGGCCAGCAGCTGCGCCAGATGTTCCAGTCCATGGGCGGCGGCAAGTCGCAGAAGCGCACGCTTGCGGTGAAGGCGGCGCTGCCCATGCTCATCGAGGAAGAAGCCGGCAAGCTGGTCAACGAAGACGAGATCCGCGCCCAGGCCATCACCGCCTGCGAGCAGAACGGCATCGTCTTCATCGATGAAATCGACAAGGTCGCCAAGCGCCAGGACGTGCAGGGCGGCGACGTCAGCCGCGAAGGCGTGCAGCGCGACCTGCTGCCGCTGGTCGAAGGTTCGACCGTCAGCACCAAATACGGCTCGATCAAGACCGACCACATCCTGTTCATCGCCTCGGGCGCCTTCCACGTGGCCAAGCCGTCCGACCTGATCCCGGAGCTGCAGGGCCGCTTCCCGATCCGCGTCGAACTGGGCGCGCTCAGCCGCGACGACTTCAAGCGCATCCTCACCGAACCCAAGAACGCGCTGGTGCGCCAGTACATGGCCCTGCTGGCGACCGAGGGCGTGAACATCGGCTTTGACGAAAGCGCCGTCGACCGCCTGGCAGAGATCGCCTTCCTGATCAACGAACGCCAGGAAAACATCGGCGCCCGCCGCCTGCACACGGTGCTGGAGAAGCTGCTGGAAAAACTCAGCTTCGAAGCCCCCGACAAGGGCGGCCTGTCGCTGATGGTCGACAAGGCCATGGTCGACGAACAGCTCGGCGACGCCGTCCAGGACCCCGACCTGAGCCGCTACATCCTCTGAAACCCGGGTCAGAGTCGAATTTCCGGTGCGAGGCGGGCCCATGACTGTCAGGTTTCCAACGCAGGCGGCGTCTACCGCTTCAAGTGACCCTGGAACCCGACATGCCCGCCGCTTCCGCCGTCTCCAACCTGGCCGCCGACCGGCCGGCGCCGCGCCCCCGGCCGGTGCCTGAGCCCCGGCCGGCCGTGGCCCACGCCGACGCCCCGCGCATCGAGGACGTGCTGCGCGAGCACGGCCCGATGCTGGCGCGCATCGCCGGCAGCTACGAAGCCGAACCCGCGCGCCGCGACGACCTGCTGCAGGAAATCAGCCTGGCCGTGTGGAAGGCCCTGCCGGCCTGGCGCGGCGATGCTTCCCTGCGCACGTTCGCCGCCCGCGTGGCGCACAACCGCGCCCTGGACCACCTGGCGAAGGAAAAACGCGCCCAGGGCGACGAACTGCACGACGAGCACCCGGACCCGGTCGCCAACCCCCTTCGCCACGCCGAGGCGCACCAGCAGCGCAGCGACCTCGTCGCCGCCGTGCGCCGCCTGCCGCTTGGCCAGCGCCAGGTGGTGGTGCTGGCGCTGGAAGGGTTCTCGCAGCGCGAAATCGCCGACAGCCTGGGCCTGGAGGAAAACACGGTGACGCAGCGCCTTTCCCGCGCGCGCCGCCAGTTGAACGAGTGGCTGGGAGCAGGCGCATGACCGCGAACAAAGACTGGGACGCGCTGTCCGCCGCCTGGCAGCAGCAGGAAGCACCGGCCATCGACGTCGAGGCGCTGCGCCGCGAAGCCAGCCGCCGCGGCCGTACCCTGCGCCGTACGGTGTGGCTGGAAACCGGGTTCACGGCCCTGGTCGTGCTGCTCTGCGCGCTGATCGCCCTGGCGCCGGACAGCGACGGCTTCGAGCGCGGCCTGTTCGGCGTCCTGGCGCTGCTGATGACGGCCTACCAGGCCTATATGGTCTGGCTGCGGCGCCGCGAATGGAGCGAAGCCGGCCTGGACGCCACGGCCCTGCTGGACCTGGAGCTGCGCCGCTGCGAAACCATCCTGCATTACTGGCGTTTCGGCATGTGGAGCGTGCTGGTGCTGTGGCTGGGGCTGTTCGCCTTCTGGCTCTGGCTGTTGGCCCAGGACGGCGACCCCGGCCGCGCGGCGGGCCTGGTTGGCGGCCTGTACATCAACGTGCTGGTGATCCCGGTCATGGGCATCTACGGGCTCTGGCGCAGCCGGCAGGCCCGCCAGCGGCGCGCACGCCTGCGCGCCCTGCGCGACCAGGCACGCGCACCCTAGAATGGCGCGATGAACCCGCCGCGCCCCACCGACATCGTCCTGCACAAGGCCTCACACCTGCTGGAGGTCGCCTTCGACGACGGCCGCCGTTTCCGGTTGCCCTGCGAATACCTGCGGGTGGAATCCCCCAGCGCCGAAGTCCAGGGCCATGGCCCCGGCCAGAAGGTGCTGGTGGCCGGCAAAAGCAAGGTCAACATCCGCGCCATCGAACCGATTGGCCACTACGCCGTGCTGCTGCGCTTCGACGACGGCCACGAAAGCGGCCTCTACAGCTGGCGCCTGCTGGCCACCCTGGGCGAAGAACAGGACACCCGCTGGCCCGCCTACCTGGCCGCCCTGGAAGCCGCCGGCCTGTCGCGCTAAAGCAGTTCCAGCAGCCGTTCGGTCGGCCGGCCAATCACGGCCCGGTCCCCGACCTCCAGCACCGGCCGCTCGATGAGCCTGGGATGCGCCGCCAGCAGCGCCGCCCACTCCGCCGCCGTCCGCTTATCGTCGGCCGACAGCCCCAGCGCCTTCGCCTCGTCCTCCTTGAACCGCACCAGCTGCCGCGGGTCGCCCCCCAGCTTGGCCAGCAGCGCCACGACCCCGGCCGGGGAGGGCGGCTGCCCGAGGTAATCGACCACCTCCGCCGTCACGCCCCGTTCCTGGAGCAGTTTCATGGCCTCGCGCGACTTGCTGCACCGCGGGTTATGCCAGATCCGTATCGTCTTCATGGCCCCATGATGCCAAAACCCGGGTCAGAGTCGAGTTTCCAAAACTCGACTCTGACCCGGGTTTTGGCGGTTTATACTGGCTGCATGGACGAGAAGAGCGGCGAGCAGACCACCCACTTCGGTTTTCGCGACGTGCCGGTGGGCGAGAAGAAGAAGCTGGTCGGGCAGGTCTTCAGCTCGGTCGCGCGCCAGTACGACCTGATGAACGACCTGATGTCCCTGGGCATCCACCGGGTCTGGAAGCGCTATTTCGTCGGCACCTCCGGGGTCAAGCGCGGCGACCGCGTGCTCGACCTGGCCGGCGGCACCGGCGACATCGCCGCGCTGCTGCACGAGCGCGTCGGTGACACCGGTAGCGTGGTGCTGGGCGACATCAACGCGGAGATGCTGGGCGTCGGCCGCGACCGCCTCACCGACCGCGGCCTGGTCCGCGGGCTCGAGTACGTGCAGCTCAACGCCGAAGCCCTGCCTTTCCCCGACGCCAGCTTCGACCTGGTCACGATTGCCTTCGGCCTGCGCAACGTGACCGAAAAGGCGAACGCGCTAAAGGAAATGCACCGCGTCCTGAAGGTCGGCGGCCGCGCCCTGGTGCTGGAGTTCTCGCAGGTGAAGCCGGAGTGGTTCCGCCCGGTCTACGACTTCCATTCCTTCCAGGTGCTGCCGCGCCTGGGCAAGCTGTTCGCCAACGACGCACACAGCTACCAGTACCTGGCCGAGTCCATCCGCAAGCACCCGCCGCAGGATGAGCTGAAGGCCATGATGGAAGCCGCCGGCTTCGGCCGCTGCGACTACCGCAACCTCAGCGCCGGCATCTGCGCCATCCACTCGGGCTACAAGATCTAGTCCGCGCGCACCCGCCAGGCTTCGGTCAGTGAAATCAGCCCCTGCCGGGCCAGGTTCACCGCCGCCTGGGTCAGCGGCACCATGCCCTCTTCGATCGCCGTCGCGTGGATCTTGTCGGCTTCCGCACCCGGCACGATCAGCGACTGGATGCGCGGCGTGATCACCATGAATTCGTAGACGGCCCGGCGCTTGAACATGCCCAGGCCTTCGCAGTGCGAACAGCCCCGGCCGGCATGGAACACTTCTTCCGGCCCCACGCCCAGGCTTTCGCGGATATGCGGGTCCACCTCCTCCACGTCCTTGCAGTGCGTGCAGGTCAGGCGGACCAGGCGCTGCGACATCACCGCCAGCAGCGAGGCGCGCAGCAGGTAGGCCTCCACGCCCAGGTCCAGCAGGCGCGTCACCGTCGTGGCGGCGGTATTGGTGTGCAGCGTGGACAGCAGCAGGTGGCCGGTGAGCGCGCTTTCGACGGCGATGGCGGCGGTTTCGTGGTCGCGGATTTCGCCGACCATGATCACGTCCGGGTCGTGGCGCAGGAAGTTGCGCATGGCACTGGCGAAGGTGAACTGCGCCGCGCGGTTGACCTGCATCTGCTGGATTTCATCGATGTAGAACTCGACCGGGTCCTCGATGGTGAGGATGTTGATGCGCTGCTTGCGCAGCTCCAGCAGCATCGCGTACAGCGTCGTCGACTTGCCGCAGCCCGTGGGCCCGGTGGTCAGGAACATGCCGTGGCTGCGCCCCATCACGTCCTCGATGCGGCGGCGGTCGTCCGCGGTCAGGCCCAGCTGGTCCAGGTCCCACAGGCTTTCATTGGTGTCGAGCAGGCGGATCACCACGCTTTCGCCGTACACCGCCGGCAGCACCGAAATGCGCAGGTCCACCTCGCGCCCGTCGTCGAGCGTGAACGTGGTGCGACCATCCTGCGGCTTGCGGTGTTCGGCCAGGTTCATCGAACCCAGGACCTTCACGCGGCTGGTCACGGCCGGATGCAGGCTGCTCATCAGCCGGCGCACGGGCACCATTTCGTCATCGATGCGGTAAAGCACGTCGGTGCCGCCTTCGCCGGGGCGCAGGTGGATGTCGGACGCGCGCCGGGCCACCGCGTCGGCGATCAGGCCGTGCACGATGCGCACCACCGGCTTTTCCCGGGACAGGCGCTGGGCCTCCTGTTCGCTGGTTTCCACGGTGGTGCCGGTGGGGTCCACGCCCAGCTGGCGGGCGATGTCCTGGTCCTCGACCCGGTCGTAGTGGCGGGCGATGGCCTCGCGGATCTCACGCGGCGTCGCCAGCAGGGCGTGCACGCGCTGGCGCGACAGGAAGTCCAGGGTGCTCAGGGCCTCGTTGTTGCCCGGGTCCTCCATGGCCACCGCCACGCTGCCGCCGCGCACCATCAGCGGCACGGCGCGCAGGTTGCGGGCCACTTCCGGGCGGATCAGGCGGGTGGCGGCCTGGTCGGGGGCCAGGTTGGCCAGCCGGACCAGGGGCACGCCCAGGGCGCGGGCCTTGTGGAAATGGGCCTCGCTGGTGTCGTCGCCCAGGGCCAGCCAGTCGTCGGGCTCCAGCCCCCCATCGTCGTGGTTCCAGGGCGACCCGGTGGGTGAGGACTCCAGCCACTGGGCAAGCGCATCGGGCTCGGTGATCAGGGTCGGGCTGCGCGGCGGGGCGGGGGCGGACATAGGCGGGCTCGGTAAGGGCTTGGGACCAGTATGCCGCGCCTCCCGGGGGCCTGGTTTGTCCCAGGTCACGTTTGCCGCCGGGGCCGGGAACCGGGCCCCGGCTGCGATAGAATCGGACGGTCCCGAGTTACGGAAACGCCAATGCGCCGCCTCAGCCTTATGCTCGCCCTGCTGCTGTCCCCGTCAGCCTTTGCCCAGGCCCCCGCCCAGGCCACGGCCGAAGACGACCGCCGTAGCGATGAACACTCCTACGCCCAGCCCGACAAGGTTCGCATTGCCGACCTGGGCCTGGACCTGGCCGTGGACTTCACCGACCGCCAGCTCGAAGGCCACGCCACGCTGGGCCTGGAGTGGGTGGACGAAGACGCCCGCGAACTGGTGCTCGACACCCGCGACCTGGCCATTGAGCGCATCGAAGGCCGCAACGGCAGCCGCAAGTGGCGCGAACTCGACTTCGCCCTGGCCGAAGAAGACGAACGTTTCGGCAGCAAGCTCACCATCACCCTGCCGCGCCAGTACGAACAGGTGCGCATCCACTACACCACCTCGCCCGATGCCTCCGGCCTGCAGTGGCTGGCGCCCAGCATGACCTCGGGTGGCAAGACGCCGTTCATGTTCAGCCAGTCGCAGGCCATCCACGCCCGCAGCTGGGTGCCGCTGCAGGACACGCCGTCGGTGCGCTTCACCTACACCGCGCGCATCCGCACCCCGGCCGACGTGATGGCGCTGATGAGCGCCGACAACGACCCGGCCGCCGAGCGCGACGGCGACTACAGCTTCACCATGCCCCAGGCCATCCCCAGCTACCTGATGGCTATTGCCGCCGGCGACCTGGTATTCAAGCCCATTTCCGAACGTGCCGGTGTCTGGGCCGAGCCGCAGGTCATCGACCGCGCGGTGAAGGAATTCGACGACACCGAAAAAATGATCCAGGTCACCGAGTCGCTGTACGGCCCCTACCGCTGGGGCCGCTACGACCTGCTGATCCTGCCGCCGTCGTTCCCGTTCGGTGGCATGGAAAACCCGCGCCTTAGCTTCATCACGCCGACCGTCATCGTCGGCGACAAGTCGCTGGTGTCGCTGATCGCGCACGAGCTGGCGCATTCGTGGTCGGGCAACCTGGTCACCTTCGCCACGCCGAAGGACCAGTGGCTCAACGAAGGCTTCACCAGCTACGTCGAGAACCGCATCGTCGAGGAACTGTTCGGCAAGGCCCGGGCGGACATGGAGTACGTGATCAGCCGTAACGGGCTGCGCGAGGAACTCAAGGAAGTGCCCGAGGAACAGCAGGTGCTGATGCTGCCCGCGCGCGTCGGCTCCGACCCGGAAGAAGCGCTGGGCGCGGTGGCCTACGACAAGGGCGCCTGGTTCCTGCAGTTCCTGGAACAGCGTTTCGGCCGCGAAAGTTTCGACCCCTTCCTGCGCGCCTGGTTCGACCAGCACGCCTTCCAGTCGGCCACCAGCGAACAGTTCCTGGCCTTCCTTGAAAGCGAGCTGATGGCCAAACAGCCCGACGCCGTCACCCGCGAGGAAGTGATGGCCTGGATGACCGCGCCGGGCATCCCGGAGTTCGCGCCCAGCATCGAATCCCCGCGTTTTGCCGCCGTCGACGCCGCGCGCGCCGACTGGCTGGAAAGCCGCGAAGCCGCCCGCGACCTGCCCACCGCCGAGTGGACCACGCAGGAATGGGTGTACTTCCTGGAAGGCATGCCCGAGTCGCTGGAGCCGGCGCAGATGGTCGAACTCGACCAGGCTTTCCGCTTCACCGGCACGTCCAACGGCGAACTGGCGCAGCGCTGGTACCCGCTGTCCGAACGCAGCCAGTATTTCGAGGCGCGGCCGGCGATGTCGCTGTTCCTGCGCAAGATCGGCCGCCGCAAGCTGATCATGCCCACCTACGACGCCCTGGTCGCCAGCGAAGAAGGCCTGGCCTTCGCCACGCAGGTTTACGAAATGTCCAAGGCCGGCTACCACCCGATCACCCGCGGGTCGGTGGAGTCGGTGCTGGCCAAGGCGCGCGCGGCCGCGGACGCAGGAACCCAATGACGGCCGAGCGTCCGGCGAGGTCGCGCAACAAGCTGCTGCTGGCCGGCGCCCTGGGCGTCACCATCGGTGCGCTCGGGCTGGCCGCCAGCGCGCCCGAACGCATACTGCAGGCCGAGTTCGCGCGCCAGCGCTGGCTGGCCGGCGCCGATCCGCTGGATTTCGAGGTCGCCGGCCATCGCTGGGCCAGCGTCGCCGCCGGCCCGCGTGACGCACCGCTGCTGGTGCTGGTGCACGGTTTCACCGGCAGCAAGGAAAACTGGCTGCCGCTGATGCGCGAACTCTCGCGCTCGCACCGCGTCATCGCCGTGGACCTGCCTGGCTGGGGCGAAAGCGACCGCCTGGCCGGTGCCGACTACGGCCCGGTGGCCCAGGCCGCGCGCCTGGCGGCCTTCATCAAGGCGCTGCCGCAGGCACCGGAGCTGGTGGTCGGGCATTCGATGGGCGGGCAGATCGTCGGCCTGCTGGCCGCGCGTCATCCGGAAACCGCACCGCGCATCGTGCTGATGTCCTCGGCCGGCGTGCGCTACGAAGAAAACGCCTTCGCCAACGCGGTGCTGGCGGGCGACAACCCGTTCCAGGTGACCAATCGCGCCGAGCTCAAGCGCTACCTGGGCATCGTCTTCGCCGACCCGCCGTTCGTGCCCTGGCCGGCCAGCGAAGCGCTGGTGCGCCGCCGCCGCGCGGATGCCGATTTCGAACAGCGCGTGCTCGACGGCATCGGCCGCGGTCCGGATGCGTTCGCGCTGGAAGCCGAGCTGGGCAACATCAGCGCGCCGACCCTGCTGCTGTGGTGCCGCGAAGACAAGGTGATCGACATCAGCGCCGCGGAAGTTTTCGCCCGCGGCCTGCCCGACAGCCGCTCGGTCATCCTCAGCGGCTGCGGCCACATGCCGATGATGGCCCAGCCCCGCAACGTCGCCGAAGCCCTCCGCGATTTCATGTAGCACAAAAAAAGGCCGCCCGAAGGCGGCCTTTTTCGTCAGGCACCGGCCAACTTATTCGCCAGCGCGCGACTCATCGCGGGCAGCCTTGAACGCATTGCCTTCCACGTAGTTCGGCCATGCCTCGTTGCCGGCCAGTTCGCGGCCAACGCCGTAGAGCGCATGCAGGTCCTGCACGACGCCGCGCAGGTCCCAGTTCGGATCGAACTCGTCGGCGGCCTTGTGGTAGGCCACGGTCTGGTAGTTGGCCTGGATCTCGCGGCCGTACTCCTTGCCCTTTTCAACGTGGTCGATGCCGCCCTTGGCGTACAGCGCCGGCACGCCGTACTTGGCGAAGCTGAAGTGGTCGGAGCGGAAGAAGAAGCCCTTCTCGACGCCGTCCTCTTCCACCAGCACGCGGCCCTGTGCCTCGGCGATCGGGCGCAGCACCTCGTCGAGCTCGCTGTTGCCCAGGCCAATGACCACGAAGTCCTTGGTCGGACCGACCACGGACATCGCGTCCAGGTTCACCACCGCCACCGTGTCCTTGAGCGGGATCACCGGGTTGGCGGCGTAATACTTCGAACCCAGCAGGCCCGACTCTTCCAGGGTAACCAGCAGGAACACCACCGAACGCGCCGGCTTCGGGTCCTGCACGGTGAAGGCCTCGGCGATCTCCAGCACGCCGGCCACGCCGGTGGCGTTGTCGATGGCGCCGTTGTAGACGTGGTCCTCGCCTTCGGAACCAGCCGAAACGGCCGTGCCGTCGCCGCCGTGGGTGGCGCTGTGGTCGCCCAGGTGGTCCCAGTGCGCGGTGTAGACGATGGCTTCGTCCGGGCGCTCGGTGCCCGGCAGTTTGGCCAGGATGTTGCGCGAGCTGCCCTCGGTGATGCTCGAGTTCAGCGTGGCGCTGAAGCTCGCGTCACCCAGGTCCACGGCCTTGAAGCCCGGCTGGTTGGCGGCGGTGCGCTGCTGCGCCAGGTCCAGGCCGGCGTCGGCGAACAGCTTCTCGGCCACCTCGCCGGTGATCCAGCCCTGCATCGGCAGGCGCGGCTCGGGATCGGCCGACACCGGAAGGTCGAACTGCGCGCCCGACCAACTGTTCTTGACCACGTCCCAGCCATAACCCGCGCCGGCATCGTCGTGGATGATCAGCGCGGCGGCAGCGCCCTGGCGGGCGGCCTCTTCGTACTTGTAGGTCCAGCGGCCGTAGTAGGTCATCTTCTTGCCGCTGAAGAGCTCGCTGCTGTCGACGTGGAAACCCGGGTCGTTGACCAGCATGACCACGGTCTTGCCCTTCACGTCCAGGCCTTCGTAATCGTTCCAGCCGGCTTCGGGTGCGTTCACGCCGTAACCGACGAAGACCATTTCACTGGCGTCCACTTTTACTTCGGGCTGGGCGGTGCGGGTGCCCAGGGCCATCTGGGTGCCAAAGGCCAGCGGACGGTCGTCGCCGCCGAGCGTGATCTTCGCGGAGGAGGTGGACTCGTCGGCGGTGGTCACCACCATCGGCACGTCCTGGAACCAGCTGTCGCCGTTGCCCGGCTGCAGACCCAGGCGTTCGAACTGCGCGACCAGGTAGTCGGCGGTCATCTGCTCGCCCGGGGTGCCCGGGGCGCGGCCGCCGAACGCGTCGGAGGAAAGCACCTTCACGTGTGCCGCGAAGTCTTCGGCGGAAATCTCGGGGCCGAAACCATGGTCGGCCGACGGCGCGCTGGCCGCGGCCGGGGCGGTGGCGGTGCCGGCCTCGTCCGCCGGTTCCGACGACGGACTGCAGGCCGACAGGGCCAGCGCCGCGGCGGCAAAAAGCAGGGTGTGTTTCATGCGTGGGGTCTCCAGCTGAACGGAAACCCCGATTCTAGCGCCATCCCAGGGATCGTGTAGGAGCGCCTTCAGGCGCGAATCTCTGCTTTGCCGAAGGCAAAAGGCTTCGCGGCTGAAGCCGCTCCTACAGGGGGTGGAGGTCAGTCTTTGCGCGGTGCGTCCGGGCTGTCGATCATTTTCGGCGAAACGCCGCTCTGCTTGCCGACCTTCGCGTCCGGGTGCACGTAAAGCTCCACCTCATGTTCGAAGACCAGTTCGCCACCGACCACCGACCCGGCGCCGATCACGATGCGCGGCAGGCGGTTGCGCTTGCTCGACCACCAGCCGCTGCTGGGCTTGAGAACCGCCAGGCCTCCGCGCACGGTGGCGCCCTCGAGCGTGATGTCGCCGTTGGTGGTGACCACCTTGCCGCCGACTTCGGCGCCTTCCAGGTGGATGCTGCCGTTGACGTTCTCGACGTCGCCGCCGATGACCACGCCGGCTTGGGTGCGCACGCCGCCATTGACGGTTTCCACGTCCTCTTCGACGCGGGCGTTGCGGCCCATCTTCACCGCGCCGTTCACCGCCTCGAGGTTGCGGGCGCTGGCGCCGTCGTCGAGGCGGATGCCGCCGTTCACGGTTTCGGCGTCGCCGACGCTGGCATTGGCTTCGATGCTGATGCCGCCGTTGACGGTCTCGGCCTTGCGCACGCTGGCGCCTTCACGGACCGTGATGCCGCCGTTGACGCTGGAAAGCGAGCCGTACTCGCGGCCGGCCTCGGCGGTGATGCCGCCGAACACCTTGTCGATGTTCTCCTCGGCGAACGCCGGCGCGGCGGCCAGGGCCAGCGAAAGGGGGATCAGGGCGGCGAGGGGACGAATACGCATGGCGGGGCTCCTTGGAAAGTACCGGGTCTGATGCAGCTTCCGGGGCGGGGGTTTAAAGCCCCGACAGCCCCACTATCCCCGCCGGGGCTACAATTCGCCCGTGCCACACGTCCCGGAGTCCGCCTTGTCCACCGCCAACCGCCCCAAGCCCCTGCTTTTGCTCATCCTCGACGGCTGGGGCCACCGCGAGGACCCCGCCGACAACGCCCTGGCCCAGGCCCGGCTGCCCAACTGGCGCCGCCTGCTGGCCGACTGCCCGCACACCCTGGTGCACACCGAAGGCCGCCACGTCGGCCTGCCGGACGGCCAGATGGGCAACTCCGAAGTGGGCCACATGAACATCGGCGCCGGCCGCATCGTCTACCAGGACCTCACGCGCGTGGACGCTGCTATCGAGGACGGTAGCTTCTTCGAAAACACCGAACTGGTTGCCGCCTGCCGCGCCGCCAGGGCCGCCGGCGGCACCCTGCACCTGTTCGGCCTGCTGTCGCCGGGCGGCGTGCACAGCCACGAAGACCACCTGTTTGCGATGATCGAACTGGCCCGCCGCGAAGGCGTGGCCGACATCGCCGTGCACGCCTTCCTGGACGGCCGCGACATGCCGCCGCGGTCGGCCGAACCCAGCCTGCAGCGCCTGCACGCCCTGTGCGACGAGGGCGACGTGCGCGTGGCCACGGTCATCGGGCGCTATTACGCCATGGACCGCGACAAGCGCTGGGACCGGCTGGAACGCGCCTGGAAGGCCATCGTCGAAGCCGACGCCGACGACACCGCCTCCGACGCCGTCACCGCGCTGCAGGCCGCCTACGGCCGCGACGAAAACGACGAGTTCGTGCTGCCCACCGTCGTCCGCGGCCACCACCCGATGCGCGACGGCGACGCCGTGGTGTTCATGAACTTCCGCGCCGACCGCGCCCGCCAGCTCACGTCCGCCTTCGTCGATCCCGCCTTCGACGGCTTCGCGCGCCGCGTGCCGAAGCTGGGCCGCTTCGTCTGCCTCACCGAATACGACGCGAAACTCCCGGCTCCCGTCGCCTTCGGCCCCGAGGACCTGAAGAACACGCTGGGCGAAGTGCTGGCCGGCAACGGCCTGAGCCAGCTGCGCATCGCCGAAACCGAAAAGTACGCCCACGTCACCTTCTTCATGAGCGGCGGCAAGGAAGCCGTGGTGGAAGGCGAAGAGCGTGCGCTGATCCCCTCGCCAAAGGTCGCCACCTACGACCTGCAGCCGGAAATGAGCCTGCCCCAGCTCACTGCGCGCCTGACCGACGACATCCGCGCGCGCAAACACGATGTGATCATCTGCAACATCGCCAACCCCGACATGGTCGGCCACAGCGGCATCCTGGCCGCCGCCATCAAGGCCGCCGAAGCCGTTGACCACGCCCTGGGCGCGATCCGCACCGCGCTGGCTGAAGTCGGCGGCGAGATGATCGTCACCGCCGACCACGGCAACCTGGAAATGATGCGTGACCCGGACACCGGCCAGCCGCACACCTCGCACACCGTCGGCCCGGTGCCGTTCGTGTACTGCGGCCGCAAGGCGCGCCTGCGCGACGGCGGCGCCCTGCGCGACATCGCGCCGACCATGCTTTCCCTGCTGGGCCTGGCCAAACCGGCCGAGATGAGCGGCCAGCCGCTGGTGGAGCTGGTTTGATCCGTCGCCTGGTGCTGGCCGCCTGCCTGGCCGCGGCGGCCGTGCCCGCCGCCGCCCAGACGGCCGAGCGCGAAAAGAAGGAAGCCGCCGCCGAACAGCAGCTGCAGAAGCTGCGCCAGCAGATCAAGGCGATCACCGCCGAGCAGCGCAATCTCGAAGGCGAACGCAGCGAAGCCAGCAAGTCCCTGCGTGAGGCCGACGCCCAGGTCGGCGACGCCGTGCGCGCCCTGCGCCGCACCGAAGCCGGCATCGCCACCACCGAAATCGAACTGCGCGACCTGCAGCTTGAACAGGCCCGGCTTGAAGCCGGCCTGTCCGAACAGCGTGAAGCCCTGGCCGCCCTGGTGCGTTCGGCCTACGCTCTGGGCCGCCACGAACAGCTCAAGCTGCTGCTGGCGCAGGACCGCATGGCCGACCTGGCCCGCGTGCTGGCCTACCACCGCTATTTCCAGGCCGACCGCCAGGAGCGCATCGCCGGCCTGCTGGACGAACTGCAGGCCCTGGCCACCGTCGCCCAGCGCATCCAGGACCAGCGCGACGTGCTGGCCGCGGCGCTGAGCCAGCAGGAAGACCTGACGGCCCTGGAAGCCCAGCGCGCCGACCGCGCCAAGGTGCTGGCCAGCCTCGAATCGGGCTTCAAGGACCGGGCCGCGCGCCTGGCCGCCCTGGGCCGCGACGAAAAGACCGTGCTCAAGCTGCTTGAACAGCTACGCGACGCCGTCGCCGACATCCCCCGCCAGGTGGACGACACCCGGCCCTTCGCCGGCCGCCGCGGCCAGTTGGGCCGGCCACTGGCCGGCACGGTGCTGGCGGCCTTCGGCGGCAAGTTGCCCGACGGTCGCGGCAGCGACGGCTGGCTGGTCGCCGGCACCGCCGGCGCCGAAGTCCGGGCCGTGGCGCCGGGCCGGGTGGCCTTTTCCGACTGGCTGAAGGGTTATGGCCTGCTGGTCATCGTCGACCACGGCGACGGCTGGATGAGCCTGTACGCCTTCAACGACGCCCTGCTCAAGGACGTCGGCGACTGGGTCCGCGCCGGCGACCCCCTGGCCACCGTCGGCAGCTCCGGCGGCCAGGGCCGCCCGGCCCTGTATTTCGAACTGCGCCGCAACGGCCAGCCCCAGGACCCCAAGCCCTGGTTCAAGCCCTGAATCCGCCCCTACGCGCTCTCCCGGGCGCATAATCCCGCTATGCGCCACCTATTTGCCCTGAGTTTCGCCCTGCTGCCCGCCCTGGCCCTCGCCCAGGCGCCGGCGCCTGTGCCCGTGCCCGCCCCGGTGGACGCCACCGACCCGGTAATGGCCGAAACCCTGCCTTCCGAAGTACCGCTGGCCGAAATCCGCCGCTACGTTTCCGTCTACAACGCGGTCAAGGACGCCTACGTCGAACCCGTGGACGACCAGCAGCTGATGAAGTCCGCCCTGCGCGGCCTGCTGTCCGACCTCGATCCGCACAGCGCCTACCTCGACAAGGACGAAGCCGAAGCCCTGCTCGACGACACCCGCGGCGAATACGTCGGCATCGGCGTGGAAACCGAGCGCCGCCCCGACGAAACGCTGCTGGTGGTTTCGCCCATCGACGGCACGCCCGCGCACCGCGCCGGCCTGCGCGCCGGCGATGTCATCGTCGCCATCAACGGCGAACCGCTCAGCGGCAATGCCAGCCCGCACCACGACCTGCGCGGCGACGCCGGCGAACCGGTCACCATCACCATCACCCGCACCGGCGAGATCGAGCCGCGCGAGATGACCATCGTGCGCGAAGCCATCCGCGTCACCTCGGTCACCAGCCGCCTGCTTGAACCTGGCTACGCTTACCTGCGCATCAGCACCTTCCAGACCGACACCGGCCCGCAGATGCGCCGGCAGCTGCGCAAGCTGGCCGAAGAAGCGCAGGATCCGATGCGCGGCCTGGTGCTGGACCTGCGTTCGAACCCCGGCGGCCTGCTCAGCGCCGCGGTCGAAGCCGCCGACACGCTGCTCGACGACGGCCTTATCGTGCGCACGCAGGGCCGCCTGCAGTATTCCAACGCCAGCTTCCACGCCAAGCCGGGCGACCTGCTCGAGGGCGCGCCCGTCATCGTGCTGGTGGACACCGGCACCGCCAGCGCCGCCGAAGTGCTGGCCGGCGCGCTGCGCGACCACGGCCGCGCCAGCGTCATGGGCTCGCGCACCTACGGCAAGGGTTCGGTGCAGACGGTGGTGCCGCTGGACAACGGCGACTCGATCAAGCTCACCACCGCGCGCTATTACACGCCCAGCGGCAGCTCCATCCAGGCCCGCGGCATCCGCCCCGACATCGTGCTGCGCGGCGAAGCCGCCCGCGGCCTGCGCGAACAGGACCTGGCCGGCCACCTCGCCGGCGAAGGCGAAGCCAAGGCCAAGGCCGGCGAACTGATCGAAGGCGACAGCGCCATCAGCCGTGCGCTCGAGGCCCTGAAGGCGGGCACCGCCACCGCCCGCGCGCGCCGCCGCTTCTAGGCGCTCAGGTCGCGCGCGGCGCGGCCACGACAAGCAGCGAAAGCGGCCGGCCCGTGTTCGGGTCCGGCGGCTCGCGCAGGCTTTCCACCACCAGCCCGGCCGCGCCCAGGTCCGAGACCCAACGCGGCAGCGTGCGGAAGAACCACGGCATGGCTTCCTTGAAGCGACCTGCGCCGAACGCGGCAAAGGTTTCACTGCGCCAGCCGTCCGCGTAATCGCCGTCGCCGCAGGCCACCCACGGATGCACGGTGTGCACCACCAGCCGGCCCGTGGGTGAAAGCCGCCGGCGCAGTCCCGCCAGCAGCGGCACGATGTCTTCGCCAAGCAGGGCGAAGTTGCAGACGATCACATCGAAGGGCCCGGGCAGGACGTTGCTGCCCGCCAGCGTGGCGTAATCGATCACTTCGAAATTGCCGCCGCCGGCCTCGCGCGCCGCAGCCAGCAGCGGCGGGGACGCATCGACACCCGTGCATGCCACGCCGCGTTCGGAGAACGTTCGGCACAGCCAGCCTTCGCCGCAGCCCACGTCCAGAAGCGTCGCCGGGTTCAGTTCGGCAATTGCCGCCACCACGGCGGCATTGGTGCCCAGGCGCCGGCTTTCGATGCCGTCGCTGCGCACGATGTGTGTCCAGGCATCGGCGTTGGCCAGCCAGCTGCGGGTGATGGCCTCGTCCTTCATGCCCGATGCGTCAGTGTGGCCCGGACACGTTCTCGAGGATCGGCTGCTGCTGGCGCAGCCAGTCGTTGGCCAGCTCGCTCCAGGGCCAGATGCCCTCGACGGTGGGGTACACCAGCTGCAGCATCTTGAAACGCGGGCCGTCGTGCAGCCAGACGTTGAAACCGAACAGCGCCTCGTGGTGCGAAGGATCCACCGGGCGCAGTACGCAGTCAGTGTCCTTGATGTACCCCTGCAGCACCTGGCCGGCCTCGAATCGTTCGCCTTCGCGCACGCGCTTGTTGTAGTGGTGCAGCAGCCGGTGGGCCGACGGCGCCGGCAGCCCGAAAACGCAGACGTCGGGGCTGTCGGACGTTCGGCCGATGCCGACGCTGTAGGCAAACGACGGGTGCGGGCCGTTGCCCTGCACCTGGATCACGTGGCAGCCGTACTTGCGGATGTCTTCAAGGATGCGTGCCTGGGCGGCGGCGAGGTCCATCAACCAATTCCTGCCTGTCTGGGGCGCACAGGTTAGCGGATGCGGCTCAGCGGCGGAAACGCACCACCAGCGCCACGCCGCCGACGATGGCCAGCGCCGCCAGCGCCAGGCGCAGCGTGGCCGGTTCGCCCAGCCAGGCCACGCCGGCCAGCGCCACCAGCAGCGGCACACAAAGCTGCAGCGTGGCGGCGGTGCTGGCGCGCAGCGCGGGCAGGGCGGTGTACCAGATCGCGTAGCCCACGCCCGACGCCAGCGCGCCCGACGCCAGGGCATAACCGACGCCGGCGGCATCGACCCGGCTTGCGTCGGGCATCAGCAGCCAGAACACCGCCGCGAACGGCAGGCAGCGCAGGAAGTTTCCTGCCGTCACCCGGATGGCATCACCGCCGCCCTGGCCGCGCAGCGAATACATGCCCCAGGCGATGCCCGCCACCACCATCAGCACCGACGGCCCCGGCGGTGGCGCCGTTAGCCCCGGCAGCAGCAGGCCGGCCAGCCCGCCGACCGCCAGGACCAGCCCCAGCCACTGCCACACCGCCAGCCGTTCGCCGCGCCAAAGTCCGCGCCCGATCATCGTCACCTGCACCGCGCCAAACAGCAGCAGCGCGCCGGCGCCGGCCTCCAGCCGCACGTAGGCCAGCGAAAAGAACGCGGCGTAAGCGAACAGGGCCAGCGCCGACGCCCAGTTCCCGCGACCGTTCGCGCCCTTCCGAAAGCTGATGGCCAGCAGCCACAGCACCAGCGCGCCCGAAGCCAGCCGCAGCGCCGTGAAGCTGGCCGGGTCCATGCCGCCGTCGCGCAGGGCCAGTCGCGCCAGCAGCGAGTTGCCGGCGAAGGCCAGCAGCGCCAGGGCGACGGCAACAGCCAGGCGTGGGCCGCGCAGGGCGGGGAGGGGGGTCATCGCTTTCGAACGGCCCCCGGGCCCCACAAGGCGGGCGCGACGGCGAAGATCACCAGCGACACCAGGTACACGCTGCCCGAAACCGGGTCACGCGAGGCGACGTACTCGGCGGGCGAACCCGGGCCCAGGAACCAGGCCACCAGCAGCTCTGCCATGGCCAGCAGCGCGAACGCGAACAGCCCGGCCAGCAGACGCGAAACCCGGCCCAGGT
>NZ_CAXBJS010000044.1:0-18879 GCF_963976025.1 uncultured Arenimonas sp. | reverse complement strand
GCTGGCGCGCGCACGGCCTGAACGAAATCTCCGTCGGCGTGAACGTCTCGGTGCTGCAGCTGCTGCGCGGCAACCTGCCCGAGGAACTGCGCCGGCTCATCCAGGACCTGGGCGTGCCGGCCAACCGCATCGAGCTGGAAGTCACCGAATCGATGGTGATGCAGAACGCCGAGCAGACCACGCACGTGCTCAACGAACTGCGCAAGCTGGGCATCACCCTGGCCATCGACGACTTCGGCACCGGTTATTCGTCGCTGGTCTACCTCAAGCGGCTGCCGATCGACACACTCAAGATCGACAAGGAATTCATCGGCGACCTCACCCGGGACCCCGACGACGAGGCGATCACCGCCACGGTCATCACCATGGGCCACTCCCTGGGCCTGAACGTCATCGCCGAGGGCGTTGAAAGCGAACAGCAGCTGAGCTACCTGCGCGAACAGGGCTGCGACGAGATCCAGGGCTTCTGGCTGTCGCCGCCGCTGGACGCCCACCGCTGCCTGGCCTTCATCCGCAGCTGGCAGCCCGGCACCGTGGCCGCCATCCCGGCGCCTTATTGACCCCGTCCCGAGGCCCGCCCAAGATGTCCGCGATGAGCGCCAACGACCCGATCGCCCAGCTGCAGGCCCTTGCCGAGCGCTTCGAGCGCTTGGCTGAACAGCACCGGCGCCTGCTCGACGAAAACCGCAGCCTGCGCCAGGGCCAGGAACAGCTGGTGTCCGAACGCGCCGCCCTGCTCAACAAGAACGAACAGGCCCGGTCCCGGGTCGAGGCCATGATCGCGCGCCTGAAGTCGCTGGAGCACAACGCGTGAGCGAGCCGGTCAACGTCAAGATCCTCGACCGCGAATACACCGTGGGCGTGGAACCGGGTGAACGCGAGGGCCTCACGGCCGCCGCCCACCTGCTTGATGCCCGCATGCGCGAAATCCGCGGCGGCAACCGCATGGCCACCATCGACCGGGTGGCCGTGCTGGCGGCGCTGAACCTGGCCCACGAACTGCTGCAGCTGCGCAGCCAGTCCGAACAGCGCGACCAGGCCCTGAACCAGACCCTGGGCGAACTCAACCGCAAGCTCGACGGCCTGTTCGACGCAGCACGCTGACGTTCACGCTTTCCGGCAAAGCCGGGCATATAATTCCCGCCAGTCCTCTGCCGTGTCCGACAGCGTGCCTAACATTCGCCTTGTCCCATAAACACGACCCGGGAATCTGGCCCAAAGTGGTGTGCATGTCCGCCCTGTTGCGGAAAGCCTGAAGCGATGGTCCGGGTACCCACTTGATCCCAGGGATCAAGGTCGTTTCGCACGCATCGGCATGGTGGAGGCTATCTTTTGAATTCGACGCGCCCCGAACTTCGCAGGCAACTGCAGGCCCGGCGCGCCGCGCTTGCGCCAGGCCAACGCCTGGCCGCCGCCGACGCGGTGGCGCGCCATGTTTCCGCCCAACCCGACCTGCGTGAACCCGGCTACGTCGCCGGCTACTGGGCCGTGGGCGGCGAAGTGCCCCTGCACGCCGTGCAGCTGCGCCTGGCGCCGGCCCAGGTCTGGTGCCTGCCGGTACTGCAGGACGACGGCCACCTGCGTTTCGCGCCATGGCGCGCCGGCGACCCGCTGGTGAACAACCGCTTCGGCATCCCCGAACCCCAGGTCGAACCCACGTCCACGCTGGCACCCGAGGCCATGTCCGTGGTGCTGCTGCCGCTGGTGGGCTTCGACCGGGCCGGCAACCGCCTTGGCATGGGCGGCGGTTATTACGACCGCAGCTTCGCCTTCCGGCGCACGGCTGCGGCCCCGCCGCGGCTGGTCGGCGTGGCCTACGCCTTTCAGGAAGTACCTGAACTGGCGGCCGAAGACTGGGACGTGCCGCTCGACGCCGTCGCCACCGAGCTCGATTGGCTCGCGTTCGGGCGATAATGGCGGCCATGAAATATTGGCTGATGAAATCCGAACCCGACGAGTTCTCGATCGACGCGCTTGAACGCGTCGGCACCGAACCCTGGAGCGGCGTGCGCAACTACCAGGCGCGCAACTACATGCTCAAGGACATGAAGGTCGGCGTCCCGATCCTGTTCTACCACTCCAACTGCGCCGTGCCCGGCGTGGTGGGCATCGCCCGGGTGGCATCGGAACCCTACCCCGACCCGACCCAGTTCGAGCGCGGCTCGGACTACCACGACCCCAAGAGCAAACCCGAAAAACCGCGCTGGTGGCTGGTGGACGTGGGCTTCGAACGCAAGTTCGCCGGCACGGTGTCGCTGGAGGCCATGAAGGCCGAGGCGGAAAAATTCGGCGATTTCGCCCTGCTGCGGCGCGGCAACCGGCTGTCGGTGATGCCGGTGGGCGCGGCGCAGTACAAACGTATCCTTTCGATGGCAAAGGCCGGAGGCCAGTAAATGTCCCGCGACGAACAGAAAAAGCTGGCCGCTGAAAAGGCCCTGGAATACGTCGAGGACGGCATGGTCGTCGGCGTCGGCACGGGTTCGACGGTGGCGTTTTTCATCGACGGCCTGGCCCGGATTAAAAACCGGATCGAGGGCGCGGTGTCGAGCTCGGAGCAAAGCACGCGGCAGCTTGAATCGCACGGGATCCCGGTGTTCGACCTCAATGCGGTGGGGCCGCTGAAGCTTTACGTGGACGGGGCGGACGAGTGCGACCCGTACAACCGGCTGATAAAGGGCGGCGGCGCGGCGCTGACGCGCGAGAAGATCATCGCGCAGGCGAGCGACCGCTTCATCTGCATCATCGACGCGGCCAAGCAGGTGGAACTGCTGGGCGAGTTCCCGGTGCCGGTGGAGGTGATCCCGATGGCGCGCAGCCTGGTGGCCCGTGCGATCGCGAAGATGGACGGGCACCCGATCTGGCGCGAAAACGTGGTAACCGACAACGGCAACTGGATCCTGGACGTGCACCACTGGCGCATCGCCGACCCGGTGGGCCTGGAAGCCAAGCTCAACCAGATCCCGGGCGTGGTCACCTGCGGCCTGTTCGCCGCCCGCGGCGCCGACGAAGTCATCATCGGCGGCGAAGTCCGCCCCATCCGCCGCCCCGCCTGACCACCCTCCCCCTGTAGGAGCGCCTTCAGGCGGCGGGGGTGCTGGAGGCCAGCATGCGCAGCATGGCGCCGAGGCCGCCGTGCAGGGCGCTTACTTCGTAGCCCAGGCGCTTTAGCACGAAGGCCGCGGCGGCCGAGCGTTCGCCCGTGTTGCAGTAGACCACCACGCGCGCGCCCGGCGACAACACGTTGTCCACGTCCTCGCGCAGCCGGTACAGCGGCACGTTCACCGAACCATCGATCGCACGCTGCGCGTGTTCTTCCGGCATGCGCACGTCCAGCAGCACCGCGCCCGACTGCACCTGCCGGGCCGCGTCCGCCGGAAGCACCCAAGACAGCATCGGCGGCTTCAGCACCGCCTCGAAGGCCTCGCGCGACAGCCGCATCAGCTGCCCGCCCTGCATCATGCGCACCGTTGCATTGCGCGGCAGGTTCGAGAGCAGCGCGTCCTCGCCGAAGGTATCGCCCTCGCGCAGGTAGGCCACCACCTGCGGCGCCCCGTCCAGGTACTTCGATACCGAGGCCGTGCCCGAGCGCACCACGTAGAAATAGTCGGCCGGGTCGCCCTCGCGCATCACGATTTCGCTGGGCTTGACCGTCACCGGCTCGAACATCTGGAACATTTTCTCGATGTTGCCCGTCGGCAGGCGCGCGAACGCCGGCGCGCGCAGCAGCCGGAACACCCAGTCGTTGCCGCCCGGCGCACTGCCGAAGTGCCGGTAGTTCTCGTCGCGGCTGAGCTGGTCCCAGGTGATCAGCTTTTCCAGGTAACGCCGGTCCACGCGCATCACCTTGGCCCGGGACGACATGACCTTGGCCGTGAACCGGCGCGGGATCGCATCATTGAGCGAATAGCGCCCGTGCGGCGCCGAGGCAATGTGGGCCACGTTGCGGCCGTCCGGGTACACGCAGCGAAGTTCGCCTTCGAGCAGGTAGATGGTGTCGTCGTCCAGGTCGCCGACTTCGAAGACGTTGTCGCCGCGCTGGTACTCCGACACCAGGGCCTCGCGGGCCAGCTGGTCCCGGGTTTCCTGGCGCAGGGACTCCAGCGGAAAGAGGCGGGCGAGTTCGGTAGCGGGGACGGGCATGGGGCAGGCTCCGGGAGCAATTGCACCCGAGTCTATCGCCGGGCGGGGCGAAAGCGGTAGCACTGGTGCCAAAAATGAAAAAGGGCCCCCTTTCGGGAGCCCCTTTTCAATTTGGCTGGGGGACTAGGATTCGAACCTAGATAGGCAGAGTCAGAGTCTGCAGTCCTACCATTAGACGATCCCCCAATTCCGGGACCGCGCCAGTTTACGAAGTTATTAGCGCTTCGAGAACTGGGTGGCGCGGCGAGCCTTGTGCAGGCCGACCTTCTTGCGCTCGACTTCGCGGGCGTCGCGGGTCATCAGGCCGGCCTTGCGCAGGTCGGGCTTGAGCGTGTCGTTGTACTCGACCAGCGCGCGGGCGATGCCCAGGCGGATGGCGCCGGCCTGGCCGGTGATGCCACCGCCCTCGACCGTGACGGTGAAGTCGAACTTGTCAGCCATGTCGCTGACCACGAGCGGCTGGCGCACGATCATGCGCGAAGTCTCGCGACCGAAGAACTCGTCGACCGGACGGCCGTTGACGACGATCTTGCCGCTGCCCGAGCGCATGAAGACGCGGGCGGTGGAGGACTTGCGACGGCCGGTGCCGTAGTTCTGCTGGGTAGCCATAAAGATGCCTTAAGCCTTGAAGTCCAGCGCCTGCGGCTGCTGGGCGGAATGCGGATGTTCGGAGCCCTTGTACACCTTGAGCTTCCGGTACATGGCACGACCGAGCGGATTCTTGGGCAGCATGCCCTTGACGCCGATTTCGATCACGCGCTCCGGATGGGCGTCGAGCACCTGGCCCAGGGACTGGGTCTTGAGGTTGCCGACGTAGCCGGTGAAGCGGTGGTACTTCTTGTCCTGCATCTTGTTGCCGGTGACGTGGATCTTCTCGGCGTTGATCACGACGAGGTAGTCACCCGTATCAACGTGCGGGGTGTATTCCGGCTTGTGCTTGCCGCGCAGGCGACGCGCGAGTTCCGAGCACAGGCGGCCCAGGGTCTTGCCGCTGGCATCGACCACATACCAGTCTTGCTTGACGGTCTGGGCGTTGGCGCTGACGGTCATGGACTTCATGACGGCTCCAAAAGATAGAAATCGGGGTTGAAAGAAGCGGAATGATATCCGCCCTTTGGCCTGCGTGCAAGCCCGTTTTAACCCCGTGTTAGCATCTGCCGCATGCCCGCCACGCCGCCCCTGGCCCGCCCTTCCCCGCCCGGGGCGCCGGGCGCCGCGCCCCTGCTGGCGCTGGCGGACCAGTGCGTGCAGTGCGGATTGTGCCTGCCGCACTGCCCCACCTACCAGCTCGACCGCAGCGAGGCCGAGTCCCCCCGGGGCCGGATCGCCTACGTGCGCGCCCTGGCTTCGGGCCAGATGGCCCCGGGCCCCGTCGGCGACGCCCATCTCGACCATTGCCTGGGCTGCCGCCGCTGCGAAGCCGCCTGCCCGGCCGGCGTGCGCTACGGCGAACTGCTTGTGGGCGCCCGCGCCCTGCAGGCCGCCCGGAAGCCCCTGGCGCCGCGAATCCGCGCCGCGCTGGCGCTGCTGGCCCGGCCCCGGCTGCTTGCCTTCCTTATAAGGCTGCAGCGACCGCTGGCCTGGGCCCTGCCGCGCAGCTGGCGTGCGGGCCTGCCGCCGCCGCCGCGCCGGGAGGTGCGCATGGAACCCGCCCAGGCCCCGGCCGGAGCCCCGGCGGTGGCGCTTTTCATGGGCTGCATCGCCCGTCCGCACGAGGCGGGCACCCGCGAGGCCCTGTCGCGCCTGCTGGCTGCGGCCGGGCTGGCCAGCGTCGTGCCTCCGGGCCAGGGCTGCTGCGGCGCAGCCGCGGCCCATGCCGGTGATGCCAGCGGCGCGGCCACGCTGGCCCAGGCCAACCGGCTGGCGTTTGCCGGCCATGAACGCGTGCTTTGCCTGGCCTCGGGCTGCCACGACACCCTGGCCCGCAGCCTGGACGGCGTGGGCCGGGTCGAGGACCCGCTCGTGCTGCTCGACGAAACCGGCGACCGGCTGCGTTTCCGGCCCGCCGCCCGGCGGGTGGCCCTGCACCTGCCCTGCACCCAGCGCAGCGTGGTGCGCTCGGACGCGGCCCTGCGCCGCCTGCTGGCGCGCATTCCCGGGCTGGACCTGGTGGAACTGCCCGACACCGGCTGCTGCGGCGCCGCCGGGCTGCACCAGCTGGCCGAACCGGCCCGCGCGGAGGCCTTCCGGGCACCGCTGCTGCAGGCCCTGGCCGAATCCGGCGCCAGCGAACTGCTGTCGGCCAACATCGGCTGCCGGCTGCACCTGGCCGCCGGGACTACAATGAGCGTCCGACACCCCATCGATTTCCTGGCCGAGCACCTGGCATGACCATCACCCGCCAATTCAGCCCTTTCGACCGCCTGATCATCGAGTTCCAGCACGCCCTGGGCACCAGCCTGGGCCAGGCCCATGCGGAACGGCCGAACCCGGCCGGCAGCCTGCCCGACCCGGAACTGGCCGAACCCGACCGCCGCCACGCGGCCGGCCTGATGCGCATCAACCACACCGGCGAGGTCTGCGCTCAGGCGCTGTACCTGGGCCAGGCGGCGGTGGCGCGCGATGAAACCACGCGCCAGCACCTGCAGCACGCCGCCCAGGAAGAAACCGACCACCTGGCCTGGTGCGGCGACCGCCTGGCCGAGCTCGACAGCCGGCCCAGCGTCTTCAATCCGCTCTGGTATGCCGGCAGCTACGCCATCGGCCTGGCCGCCGGCCTGCGCGGCGACGGCTGGAACCTGGGTTTCGTGGTGGAAACCGAACGCCAGGTGGAAGCCCACCTGGAAGAGCACCTGCAGACCCTGCCCCCTGGCGATGAGCGCAGCCGCGCCATCCTGCGCACCATGAAGGCCGACGAGGCCCGCCACGCCGACAATGCCCAGCAGGCCGGCGCCCGCATCCTGCCCCAGCCGATCCCGACCCTGATGGCGCTGTCGTCGCGCCTGATGAAGGCCGTTGCCTACCGCGCCTAATCGGCGAGGTTGCGGCCGTTGAAGAGTTCGACGATCTCGCGCTTGAGCTGGGACTCGATGCGCATGCGGTCCTTGAAGCCCAGGTTCTTGGCTTTTTCCTCGAACAGGTAGGTGTCGAGGTCGAACTCCTTGAGATGCATCTTCGTGTGGAACAGGTTTTCCTGGTACACGTTGACGTCGATCATCTCGTAGCGCGACTTGATCGGCTTGGACATGAAGTCCTGGATCGAATTGATCTTGTGGTCGATGTAGTGCTTGGTGCCCTTCACGTCGCGGGTGAAGCCGCGCACGCGGTAGTCCATGACCACGATGTCGGACTCGAAGCTTTCGATCAGGTAATTCAGGGCCTTCAGCGGCGAAATGACGCCGCAGGTGGCCACGTCGATGTCGGCGCGGAAGGTGGCGATGCCGTTGTGCGGGTGGGTTTCCGGATAGGTGTGCACGGTGATGTGCGACTTGTCCAGGTGCGCCACCACGGCGTCGGAAATGATTTCCTTGCCCGCGGCCTTCTTGTCGATCACCGGCTCTTCGGAAATCAGGATCGTCACCGAGGCACCCTGGGGGTCGTAGTCCTGGCGGGCCACGTTCAGGATGTTGGCGCCGATGATCTCGGCCACGTCGGTCAGGATCTGGGTAAGGCGCTCGGCGTTGTAGGCTTCGTCGATGTACTCGATGTAGCGCTGGCGCTGTTCTTCCGACACGGCGTAGCAGACGTCGTAGATGTTGAAGCTCAAGGCCTTGGTCAGGTTGTTGAAACCCTGGAGCCTGAGGCGGGGAAGCGGCTTGACCACGATGGCTTTCCTGCGTGCGGAGGGGGTGGAGCGGAGGGCGGGCATTATCGGCCAAATGCCCCCCGGGGGAAACCTTGGCCCGGCCGGGCCGGCGCCGGCATTGCCGATAGCGCCACGACAGCCTAATCTGAACGCTTTACAGCCAGTCGAGGACGCGCCATGGCGCAGGAAAGGACTTCGCCGATGCCGATCCAGCCGCACAAGGTGGTCAACAGCCCGTTGGCGCCCGATGCCGCCACGTTCAGCCGGTTCCTGGACCACTGCCACCGGCGCCGCTACCCCTCCCGCAACGATGTCTTCCGCCCCGGGGCGCCCGCCACGTCGCTTTATTACGTGGTCAGCGGCTCGCTGTCGGTGGTCAGCGAAGAGCCCGACGGCCGCGAGCTGATCCTGGGCTACGTGAACGCCGGCGAGTTCATCGGCGAAATGGGCCTGTTCTTCGCCGCCGACGCCCGCGCGGTGGTGGTGCGCACCCGCAGCCCCTGCGAGCTGGCCGAAATCAACTACGACCGCCTGCACCAGCTGTTCGCCGGCCCGCTGGCGGCCGAATGCCCGCGCATCCTGTACGCGATCGGCCTGCAGCTTTCCAAGCGTTTACTGGACACCAGCCGCAAGGCCAGCCGCCTGGCCTTCCTGGACGTGAGCGGACGCATCATCCGCACGCTGCACGACCTGTGCCAGGAACCGGACGCACTCTCGCACCCGCAGGGCACCCAGATCCGCGTCTCGCGCCAGGAACTGGCGCGCATCGTCGGCTGCAGCCGCGAAATGGCCGGTCGGGTGCTCAAGCAGCTGCAGGAACAGGGCCTGCTGCACGCCCGCGGCAAGACCGTCGTGGTTTACGGCACCCGCTGAGCGATGGCACGCCTGGCCCCCGGCACCGACACCCTGCTGGTGCGGCCGGCGGCCGCGCAGGACGCAAGCGGCGTAGCCACCCTGCTGGGCGTGCTGGGTTATCCCTGCGACCGCGACGAGGCCGCCGGCCGGCTGCGCGCGTTGGCCGAAGAAGGCCAGCAGGTGCTGGTCGCCGACCGCCACGGCTGCCTGGTGGGCCTGCTGGCCCTGGATATCCGCTACTACCTCCCGCTGGGCGGGCCAACCTGCCGGATCACGGCGCTGGCGGTCTCGTCCGGTGAACAGCGCCAGGGCGTGGGCCGCATGCTGCTGCGCGAAGCTGAACAGCGCGCCCGCCAGGCCGGCGCCGCCCGCATCGAACTCACCTCGGGTGCCCAGCGCGCCGAAGCGCACGACTTCTACCGCGCCTGCGGCTACGAAGACGGGGCGCTGCGTTTCCTGAAGCGCCTCGGCGCCTGATTCAAAGCAGGGTTTCGTAGGCGCCGCGAAGGCGCTTTTCCACCAGGGCCAGGTTGCGCGGGTCGGGCTGGACCAGCACCGGGCGCGCGGTTTCGCACAGCAGCGGCAAATCGATGGCGCTGTCGGAATACACCGCGGCGAAGGGCGGGTGGATGCCCAGGCGCTCGAGCGCCTGCAGCTTGCGCGGACCCACCGTGTGCTCGGCGCCGATGTAACCGCCCAGCGCGGGGCGCACACTCGAACCCACCACCGGTACGTCGGGCTGGCCCAGGGCCCGCCACAGCGAACGCGCCAGGCCGGCCTCGGCGCCGGTGACGATCACCACCGGGTCACCCAGGGCCAGATGGGCATGCAGGCGGGCCACCGCCGGTGCGATCAGCAGCTGGTCGCGGCGCGCGGCGCACAGGCGCAGGAAATCTTCGCGGGCCTCGGCCAGGGCCTCGTCGGTGCGCCCCACCGTGGCCAGCCAGGTGTAGAAGCTGGCCGGCATCCAGGCCACGCGCCACCAGCCGAAGGCCGGTTTGAGCACCGGGAAACTCGCGCCCGCCAGCAGCCGCCGCAGCGGGTGGCTGGCCAGCAGGTCGCGCAGCCAGGCCGCCGCGCAGTCGCCGCGCACCAGCGTGCCGTCGAAATCGAACAGGACGGTGGCGGCGCGACCGGGCATGGTTTCAGCCGAACAACCTGGCCAGTTCGGCGCCCGGGTCGTCGGCGCGCATGAAGCTCTCGCCCACCAGGAAGGCGTTGACGCCGTTGCTGCGCATGCGCGCGACGTCCTCGCGCGTGGCGATGCCACTCTCGGTGACCAGCAGGCGGTCGGCCGGCACCGCCGGCTTCAGGTCCAGCGTGGTGTCGAGCGATACCTCGAAGGTGCGCAGGCTGCGGGTGTTGATGCCCACCAGCGGCGCGCCCACCTGCAGCGCGCGCTCGAGTTCGTCGATGTCGTGCACTTCCACCAGCACGTCCATGCCCAGTTCCAGGGCCAGGTTCGCCAGCCGGCCCAGGGCCGCGTCGTCCAGTGCCGCGACGATCAGCAGGATGCAGTCGGCGCCCAGCACGCGGGCTTCGTGCACCTGGTAGGCATCGACCACGAAGTCCTTGCGCAGCACCGGCAGCGAACAGGCCGCGCGGGCCTGCTGCAGGTACGCATCGGCGCCCTGGAAAAAGTCCACGTCGGTGAGCACCGACAGGCAGGCGGCGCCGCCGCGTTCGTAGCTGGCGGCGATGTCGGCCGGGCGGAAGTCCGGACGGATGACGCCTTTGCTGGGGCTGGCCTTCTTCACTTCGGCGATGACCGCCGGCAGGCCGGCGGCGACCTTGGCCTGAAGCGCCGCGGCAAAACCGCGCGGCGCCGGCGCGTCGGCCTGGCGCGCAATGAGTTCGGCCAGCGGCAGCTTCGCCGAGCGTTCGGCGACCTCGACGGCCTTGCGGGCCAGGATGGTCTGCAGGATGTCGCTCATGCGCCTTCCCCGCGTCGCGCCGGGCCGCCGTAGGCGCGTTCCACCTTGGCCACGCGCAGTTCGAAATGTTCGTACCAGCGTTCGCGGCCGTCGCGTCGGGCGTCGGCGTGTTCGGCGTCGGCGCGCCAGGCGGCGATGGCGGCTTCGGATTCCCAGTAGCTGACGGTGATGCCGAAGCCGGCCTCGTCGCGCGTGCTTTCGATGCCGAGGAATCCCGGCTGCTTCGAGGCCAGCTCGACCATGCGGTCGGCGGTGGCGCCGTAGCCGTCGTCGCCCGGGGTGCGCTGGTTGGCGAAGATCACCGCGTAATACGGCGGCTTGGGCGTGCGGGCGAATCGCTCGGACATGGCGCTCAGTTCCCGGCCAGGCGGCGGGTGGCCGCAACAAATTCATCGAGCTTGGCGCGGGCCTTGCCGCCTTCGAGCGCGGCGCGGGCCTGGCCGATGCCGTCGGCGATGGACACCGCACGACCGGCGGCGTACAGCGCGGCGCCGGCGTTTAGCGCGACGATTTCCCGCGGCAGGCCGTCCTTGCCGTCCAGCGCCTCAAGCAGCATCTCGCGCGACTGGTCGGCGTTTTCGACGCGCAGGTTGCGGCTGGCGGCCATCGGGATACCGAAGTCTTCGGGGTGGATTTCGTATTCCACCACTTCGTTGCCACGCAGCTCGCCGACCATGGTGGCGCCGCCGAGCGAAATTTCGTCCATGCCGTCGCGGCCCCAGACCACCATCGCGCGCTTGGCGCCCAGGCGCTGCAGCACGCGCACCTGGATGCCGACCAGGTCGGGATGGAACACGCCCATCAGGATGTTCGGCGCGTCGGCGGGATTGGTCAGCGGGCCCAGGATGTTGAACAGGGTGCGCACGCCCATTTCCTTGCGCACCGGCGCCACGTTTTTCATGGCCGGGTGGTGGATGGGCGCGAACATGAAGCCCATGCCGGTCTGCGCGATGCAGGCCGAAACCTGGTCGGGCTGCAGTTCGATCACCGCGCCCAGGGCTTCGAGCACGTCGGCGCTGCCGGACTTGGACGAGACGCTGCGGTTGCCGTGTTTGGCCACCTTGGCGCCGGCCGCGGCCACCACGAACATGCTGGCGGTGGAAATGTTGAAGGTGTGCGAACCGTCGCCACCGGTGCCGACGATATCAACGAAATTATGGGCGTCGGGAACGGTCACCTTGGCCGAGAATTCGCGCATGACCCGCGCGGCGCCGGCGATCTCGCCGACGGTTTCCTTCTTCACGCGCAGGCCCGACAGGATGGCAGCGGTGAGCACGGGCGAGACTTCGCCGCGCATCACCTGGCGCATCAGGTCGACCATTTCGTCGTGAAAGATCTCGCGGTTCTCGATGATGCGCTGTAGCGCATCCTGCGGATTGATCGGCATCGGCATCACCTGTAGGAGCGCCTTCAGGCGCGACTGGCCTGAAGGAAGTTTCGCAGCATGTCGTGCCCATGCTGCGTGAGTATCGATTCGGGGTGGAACTGCACGCCTTCGACCAGCAGCGCCTTGTGCCGCAGGCCCATGATCTCGTCCATCGAACCGTCGGGATTTTCCGTCCAGGCGGTGATTTCCAGGCAGTCGGGCAGCGAGCCCTTTTCCACCACCAGCGAATGGTAGCGGGTGGCTTCGAAGGGATCGGGCAGGCCGGCGAACACGCCCAGGCCCTTGTGCCGGATCGGCGAGGTCTTGCCGTGCATGATCGTGCGGGCCCGCACCACCTTGCCGCCGAAGGCCTGGCCCAGGCTCTGGTGGCCCAGGCAGACGCCCAGGATCGGCATCTGGCCCGCCAGTTTTTCCAGCACTTCCAGCGACACGCCGGCCTCGTTGGGCGTGCACGGACCCGGCGAAATGACGATGCGCTCGGGCGCCAGGGCCGCGATCTGGGCCACGGTCAGCTCGTCGTTGCGCACCACCTTCACGTCCTGCCCCAGCTCACCCAGGTACTGCACGAGGTTGTAGGTGAAGCTGTCGTAGTTGTCGATCATCAACAGCATGGCGGCACTTGCGAAACCCGGGAAGCCGCCGATTATACGGCCTGCCGCCTCACCCCGGCGCCACTTCAACCCGGTTGCGGCCGTTGCGCTTGGCCCGGTAGAGGGCGTCGTCGGCGGCGGCGAGCAGGCGTTCGGGGGCGCGGGCCAGTTCGCCGACCTGGATGCGGCGGGTCACCACGCCCAGGCTGATCGTCACTTCTATAGACGCGTGGCCGACGGCAATCGACCCGGCGTTCTCGATGGCGGCGCGCAGGCGTTCGGCCAGCTGGTTGGCTTCGATCAGGCCGGTGTCCACGGCGAGCACCGCGAACTCTTCGCCGCCGATGCGCGCCAGCAGGTCGCTGCCGCGCACCTGTTCTTCCAGCAGCAGCGCCACACGGCGCAGCACCGCGTCGCCGGCGGGGTGCCCGTGCTGATCGTTGATGGCCTTGAAGCGGTCGATATCCATCGTCAGCAGGCTCAGCGGCCGGCCGGTTTCCGCGGCGCGGGTGGTTTCGCGCGCCAGCTGGTCGCCGAAGTGGCGGCGGTTGGACAGGCCGGTCAGGGCGTCGGTCATGGCCAGCACTTCGAGCTGGGCATTGGCTTCGCTCAGGGCCTGGGTGCGTTCGCGCACGCGCTGTTCCAGGCTGGCCGTCATGTCGGTTAGCTCGCGCTCGTGCTGAGTCAGGTCGTCCACCAGGCCACGCAGGGCCAGGGTGAGCTCACGCGCCTCGCGGTAGCCGCGCTCGGGCGGAAACGCGGCGCCGGGTTCGCGCGCCTGGATGCGCCGCGCGGCCAGGGACAGGGCGTGCAGGGGCGCGCCGATCCTGCGCGCCATCAGCGTGCCCAGCGCCAGGAACAGGACGGTGACGACGATGGCGGCCACGAATATCTCGCGACGCAGTTCCTGCACCGGTTCGAAGGCCTGCCGGGCCTGCTTGCGCACCAGCACCGTCCAGCCCAGACCCGCGTAGGACTCGTAACCCTGGGTGGGCACGTAGCCGGTGAGGTAAGCCTCGCCGTCGGGCCAGGTTTCCAGCAGCGCGCCGCGTTTTCCCTGGCGCACGGCGCGGGCGCTGGGCACCTGCAGCACCTGGCCGCGAATCCCGTCGGGCCCCATGATCACTTCGCCGGCCGCATTGAGGAAAAAAACCTCCACCGGGTCGTTGGCCGCCATCTGGTCCTGGCGCAGGCCTTCGGCCCAGTGCCAGGACAGGTGCGCACCCAACACGCCGGTAACCACGCCGTGGCTGTCGTGGATGGGCGCCGCGACATCCACCAGGCGCAGCGCTTCGCCGCCGGGGCCGGGCACCAGCTTCGACAGCATCTGCGCATCGTGCAGGTCGCCGACGTAGGGCTCCCGGCGCGCACCCACGAACCAGGGACGCTGCGAAACGTCCGCGCCTTCGAGCAGGCCGCGGTTGGCAATTTGCACCCGGCCATCGGCATCGGCCACGCCGATCCAGACGTAGTCCGGGTAGTTGAGCTGCATCAGGTCGAACAGGTCGCGCAGCGCATCTTCGCTGCCGGCCGGGTCGTCGAGCATCGGCATCAGCGCCAGCGCGCGCATGTCGTTGAGGCGCTCGAAGAGGCCACGATCGAGCCGGCCGGCCAGGGCCTGGGCGCGGGTTTGCAGGCGCAGGCCGATGTCCTCCTGCAGCTTGTCGGTGGCGACGCGTTCAACCCGCCAGGCCAGCACGCCCACCAGGGCGATCGCGAGCGCGCCGAAGCTGAGCGCCAGCCACAGCCGCAGTCCGGTGGACCTGGGGCGGAAGTAGCGAAGGAATGCTTCCACCCGGTGCGCCTCAGAGACCGCCGGCGGCCTGGGCGACGGCACGGAAAAGCGCCCTGCCCTTGTTCATCGTTTCTTCCCACTCTTTCTGCGGGTCGGAGTCGTGCACGATGCCGGCGCCGGCCTGCACGTGCAGGCGGCCGTCCTGGATGACGGCGGTGCGGATGGCGATGGCGGTGTCGGCGTCGCCCCACCAGTTGAGGTACCCGACGGCGCCGGAATAGATGTTGCGCTTGACCGGCTCGAGCTCGCGGATGACTTCCAGCGCGCGGATCTTCGGCGCGCCGCTGACGGTTCCGGCCGGGAACGTGGCCTTGATGACGTCGGCGAAACCAAGGCCCGGCTGCAGCTGGCCGCGCACTTCGCTGACGATGTGCATGACGTGCGAATAACGTTCGATGATGAACCGGTCGGGCACGGTGACGCTGCCCGGGGTGGCGACGCGGCCGACGTCGTTGCGGCCCAGGTCGATCAGCATCAGGTGTTCGGCGCGCTCCTTGGGGTCGGCCAGCAGCTCGGCCTCGAGCGCGGCGTCGGCCTCGGGCGTGTCGCCGCGCGGGCGCGTGCCGGCGATCGGCCGCACCGTCACTTCGCCGCCCTGCAGGCGCACCAGGATCTCGGGCGAACTGCCCACCACCTGGGTGTCGCCCAGGTCCAGGAAATACATATAGGGCGACGGATTGAGCGCGCGCAGCGCCCGGTACACGTCCACCGGCCGGGCCCGGAAGGGCACGCTCATGCGCTGGCTGAGCACCACCTGGAAGATGTCGCCGGCGCGGATGTATTCCTTGCAGCGCTCCACCGCCGCCAGGAAACCTTCGCGGGTGAAGCCGGAGACGAAGTCCTGCTCCTGCAGCAGCGAAGGATCGAGCACGTCGGGATAGCTGCGGCCTGAATGGCGAAGGCGGTGCACCAGTTCATCGAGCCGGCGCACGGCGCGGGCATAGGCCTGCGGTTCTTCCGGGTTGGCGTGCACCACCAGGTACAGGCGGCCCTTGAGGTTGTCGAACACCGCCAGTTCTTCGCTGAGCATCAGCAGCGCATCGGGCGTGCCCAGCTGGTCGGGCTTGTCGCCGCCGGCCAGCCGCGATTCGATCCAGCCGATGGTCTCGAAGCCGAAATAGCCGACCAAGCCGCCGGTGAAACCGGGCAGCTCGGGAATGCGCGGCACCTTGAACGAGGCGCGCAGGCGGTCGACTTCGGCCAGGGGGTCTTCGAGCGTGCGGGTTTCCACCACTTCGCCATGTTCGCGAACCTCCAGCTGGTGGCCGCGGAAGGTATAGGTGCGGCGCGCCGGCAGGCCGATGATCGAATACCGGCCCCAGGTCTCGCCGCCCTCGACGGACTCGAACAGGTAGGTATGCGAGCCGTCGGCCAGCTTCAGGTACACCGACAGCGGGGTGTCAAGGTCGGAAAGCACCTCGCGCACTACCGGGATGCGGTTGTGGCCGGCCTGGGCCAGGGTCTGGAATTGTTCGGCGGAAATCACGCACGGCGCCCATGTTTGGCAGGCCCCGAGTATATCCGCCGCGTTTGGCTCAGGGCATGCCGCGCAGGTGAAGCACGAACTCGACGCCGTCGCCGGCCGGCAGGTTGCGGGCCTCGGCGTGGCCTCGGTGCAGGTCGGCCACCAGGCGCACCACGTACAGGCCGAAGCCCAGGTGGGCGGCGCCCTCGGCGCGCTGGGAGCTGTCGCGCAGGCTAACCAGCGAGTCGAACAGGCGGCCGCGCATGGTTTCCGGCAGCAGCGGCCCCTGGTTGGCCAGGGCGATGCGCACGCCGCCCTCTTCCCGGGCCGCCGACAGCCGCACCCAGCCCGCTTCGGGCGTGAAGCCGCGGGCGTTGTCCACCAGCTTGTCCAGGGCCTGCACCAGCAGCTCCGGCGCCGCGCGCAGCGGCAGCGGGCCGGCGGGAAGCTCAAGCTGCAGCGAGCGCGGCGCCAGCAGGGCTTCGTAGGCTTCGGCGCAGCCGCGCAGCAGCGCGTGCAGGTCCAGGTCTTCGGCCTCGGCGGCTTCGATGGCGTGTTCGATGCGGGTGACCTCGCTCATCGTGCGCACCAGGTGGCCCATGCGTTCGACGCCGTCGCGGGCGCGCGCCACCACCACCCGCGCCTGCGGGTCGAGCCGGGCGTCGTCGAGGTTGTCGAGCGAGGTGCGCACGATCGCCAGCGGCGTGTTCAGCTCATGCGAAAGTTTGCCCGACAGCGAACGCAGGTAGTCGGTGTACGCCGCCACCTGGTCGAGCAGGCGGGCGAAGCTGCGCGAGAGGTCGCCGATCTCGTCGCGGGCGTTCGTGCGCGGGAAGGGCGTGACCCGGCCCTCGCGGTCGAGCGCGTGTTCGGCGGCGTCGCGCAGGCGGCGGATGCGCTGGCCCAGGCGCGTGGCAAATAGCAGGATGATGCCGCCCGAAGCCAGGAAGGCGACCAGGCTGACGCCCAGCAGGCCGGAAAACGCCTGGTCGGTGAGCAGCAGCACTTCGGAGTTGGAGCGTTCGATCAGCAGCGCGCCGCGCGTTTGCCCCGCTACTTCCAGCGGCACCGCCGCCGACAGGAGCAGCCGGGCGCCGGCCGGATCGCGGCGCCAGGCCACGGCCGGCGTGCCGGCCACGGCGCGGGCCACTTCGGCGCGCACCAGCCGGCGCGCCATGGGCGGTTCGTCGGCCGTGGCGGTGACGTCGCGGAACAGCAGGGCCCGGTACAGGCCGCGCCGCCAGGGCAGGATGTCTTCTTCGGATTCATCGGCGCGAAGTTCGCCGGCCCGGGCCAGCACCCAACCCTCGCGGTCGGCCACGCGCACGCGCATGCCTTCGGGCGCCAGGGCCTGCAGCGCCGGCTCGAGCGAGGCCAGGAAGCCGTGCAGCGGCGCCGGCCTGACCTGGCCGGCCGCATCCAGCGTGCCGGCGAAACGTTTCTCGCCGCCTGCGTCCACGTCCTGCACCCGCAGCCCGATCGCGCGGACGCTGAAGTCCTGCGGCAGGGCCAGCTCGATGTCATAACCGCCCTCGCGCTCGCGCCAGGCGCCTTCGACACGCACGGGTGGCGGCAGGCCGTCTTCACCGGCAACGCGCAGCTCGCCCGGGCTGGCATTGGCCAGGCGCAGCGCCAGGTCGCCGCCGCGTCCCTGCAGCCGCAGGTGCAGGCGGTCGAAAGCCAGGTCGGCCGGCCAATGGGCGTCGCCGCGCTGCGCGCTGGTGTCGTCCACGGAAATCCACAGGTGCAGGCGTTCATTGGCGCGGCCGGCAACGACACGCACCCAGGGTCGCGGCGCACCGAAGGCCAGCGGCACCGCGGTGGCGCCGCGCCAGTCGCTGTCCTCGCCGTCGAGCCGCGGCGCGAAGTCCAGCGGATGCACGAACCAGCTGTCGCCCGCCGCCGGCAGGCCACCCGGGCGCACGGCAACGCCGCGCGCGAGGGCTTCGGCCGAAGCAAGCAGCGCCTGCTCCTGGCCCTGGCGCAGCAGCGTTTCCATTTGCCGCACGAACTGCCAGCCGGCCCAGGGCAGGGCCAGGATCGACAGGGCGACCAGCAGCAATTTCGCGCGCAGGCTCATGCCGGACTCAGGCGCGCCAGCGGTAACCGGCGCCGTGCACGGTGTCGATGTCGTCGAAGGCCGGGTCGAGCGCCTGGAACTTGCGGCGGATGCGCTTGATGTGGGACGTGATAGTGGCGTCGTCGACGACCACCTGGGCCTCGCGCATCAGCTGCTCGCGCGTTTTCACATGGCCCGGGTAACGCACCATCGCGTGCACCATCCAGAATTCGGTGACGGTGAGCGCGACTTCCTGCTCGTTCCAGGTCACGCGCATGCGCTCGAGTTCCAGCGTCAGCCCGCGCAGCCGGAACACCTGCTCCTTCACCCGCGGCGCCGCCAGCGAGTCCAGGCGCCGGAACAGCGCGTGGATGCGCGCGGTGAGCTGGGGCAGGCTGGTGTCCTTGCTCAGGTAGTCGTCGGCGCCCAGGCGCAGGCCCGAAATGACGTCGAAGTCGGAATCACGCGCGGTCAGGAACAGGATCGGCAGCGTCGCCGACTTCGCGCGCAGCTCCCGGCACAGGTCGAAGCCGCCTTCGGGTTCTTCGCCCAGGCCGACGTCGATGATCACCAGGTCGGGCAGCTTCAGCGCGAAGGCCGCCTGGGCCTCGGCGCGGCTGGCGAATGGCAGGACCCCGTAACCATGCCGGCGCAGGGCATCGGCGTAGTTGTCGCGGATGGCGGGTTCGTCTTCGACGATGGCAACGGTGCGTGACATGGCGGCCAGCCTAGGCCAGCGGCACCGGGCCGGCAATGTGTTGCCCGCAAATGGCCACAACTCGTCAGCGCCCTGCCCCGGCCTGCCCCGCGACGGGCAGGCCGGGGCGCTGTGATGCAGCTGTCCCCACGGAGAGCCGCCATGACCGAGCGCGAAACCCGCAAACCCCGCTTCTACCGATCGCTGCGCCG
>NZ_CAXBJS010000043.1:0-19098 GCF_963976025.1 uncultured Arenimonas sp. | reverse complement strand
ATTCGACGAAGTCGCGCGGCACCGAGGGGCCGGCGAACTGCGGGTACTTCACGTCCGAGAACAGGCCGTGCAGCGCATGGCCGAACTCATGGAACATCGTGGTGACCTCGTCGAAGGTCATCAGCGTGGGCTGGCCGTCGGCCGGCTTGGGGATGTTCTGGTGGTTGGCGACCACCGGCTGGGTGCCGGTCAGGCCGTTCTGCGGCACGTAGGCATTCATCCAGGCGCCACCACGCTTGCTCGGGCGGGCATAGAAGTCGCCGTAGAACAGGCCCAGCGGGCTGCCGTCGGCTTCGAACACCTCCCACACGCGCACGTCGGGGTGGTAGACGGGGATGTCCTTGCGTTCCTTGAAGCTGAGGCCGTAGAGCTGGCCGGCCGCGTAGAACACGCCCTTCTCGAGCACGTTGTTGATCTCGAAGTAGGGCTTGAGCTGGGCTTCGTCGAAGGCGTACTTCTGCTGGCGCACCTTGTCGGCGTAGAAGGCCCAGTCGGCGGCCTCGAGCTGGAAGTCGCCGCCTTCGGCATCAATGATCGCCTGCATCTCGGCCGCTTCCTTGCGGGCGTTGGCGACGGCGGCCGGGGCCAGGTCGGCCATCAGCTTGTTCACCGCCTCGACGGTGCCGGCGGTTTCATCCTCGAGCACGTACTGGGCGTGGGTGTCGTAGCCCAGCAGCTTGGCGCGTTCGGCGCGCAGCTTGGCGACGCGGGCGACGATGCCGGTGTTGTCCCACTCGTTGCCGCGGGTGCCGCGCACCAGCGAGGCGGCCATGATCTTCTTGCGCAGCTCGCGGTTGGTGAGGTTGGTCAGCGGCGGCTGGCCGGAGGTGTTCTGCAGCGCGATGAGGTACTTGCCCTCGTGGCCGGCTTCCTTGGCCGAAGCGGCGGCGGCGGTGATCGCCTGCTTTGACAGGCCGTCGAGCAGGGCCACGTCGTCCACCAGCACGGCCGAGTCGTTCACTTCCTTGAGCACGTTCTGGCTGAAGGTGGTGGCCAGGCTGGCCAGTTCGGAGTTCATCGCCTTCAGCGTTTCCTTGTCGGCGTCGGACAGGTTGGCGCCGGCACGGATGAAGTCGGTGTGGTAACGCTCGAGCAGGCGCTTGGACTCGGCGTCCAGGCCCAGGGAATCACGCTGGTCGTAGAGCGACTTGATGCGCGCGAAAAGCTTGCCGTCGAGCAGGATCGCGTCCTGGTGGGCGGCGAACTTCGGCGCCAGTGCAGCCTGCACTTTCTGGATTTCGGGGTTGGTGTGGGCGCCGGCCAGGTTGCCGAACACCGCGCCGGCGCGGTTGAGCAGGGCGCCGGTTTTTTCCATCGCGACGATGGTGTTCATGAAGCTCGGCGCGTCCGGGTTGTTGGCGATCGCGGCGACTTCGGCGCGCTGCTCGGCCATGCCGCGCTCGAGCGCCGGCTGGTAGTGCTCGTCCTTGATCAGGTCGAAGCGCGGCGCCTGGTAGGGCAGGTTGCTGACCACGAAGAAGGGATTGCCCGACACCGGCTCAACGGCGGAATCGGCGGCCTGTTCGGCCTGGGCCAGCACGAGGCCCGGGGTGGCGGCGGCCAGGGCGGCCGCGAGTGCGAGGGAAAGCTTGTGGTTCATCGGGGATCCTTGCGTGGCAGTAGACCATCGAGACTACCGCATGGCTCCTGAAGCCGACCGTTACGAAAGGCATGGCGCCGGCCGGCGCCGTAAAGGCTGCGTGAAAATCGCGCCGCGCCGGCCGCCTTGCGCTAGGCTGGTTGCCCCGCCAGGAGACCGCCATGACCACTGCTTTCGACTTCTCCGCCCAGGCCATCGACGGCAGCCCGCAGTCGCTGGACGCCTACCGCGGCAAGGTGTTGCTGGTGGTCAACACGGCCAGCAAGTGCGGCTTCACGCCCCAGTACGAAGGTCTTGAGCAGCTGTGGCGCGACTACAAGGACCGCGACCTGGTGGTGCTGGGTTTCCCCTGCGACCAGTTCGGCCACCAGGAGCCGGGCAATGCCGACGAAATCCGCAACTTCTGCTCGCTTACCTACGACGTCAGCTTCCCGATGTTCGACAAGGTCGAGGTCAACGGCGCCGCCGCGCACCCGCTGTGGAAGTGGCTCAAGTCGGAAAAGGCCGGCCTGCTGGGGCTGGAAGGCATCAAGTGGAACTTCACCAAGTTCCTGGTCGGCCGCGACGGGCAGGTGATCAAGCGCTACGCGCCGACCGACAAGCCCGAATCGATTCGCAAGGACATCGAGAAGGCGCTGGGCTGAGCCCGCGCCTATTTTTCGACGAAGGCGCGCTCGAAAACGTACTGGCCGGGCGTGCCGATGCGCGGTGCGGCGATGAAGCCGCGGGCGTCGAGCAGGCTTCGGAAATCGGCCAGCATCTGCGGGCTGCCGCAGATCATGGCGCGGTCCTTGTCCGGGTCCAGCGCGTCCAGGCCCAGGTCGCGCATCATCTGGCCGGACTCCATCAGGGTGGTCAGGCGGCCGGCGTGGCGGAAGGGCTCGCGGCTCACGGCCGGGTAATACAGCAGCTTTTCGCTGATCACCTCGCCCAGGTATTCGTGGCGGGGCAGTTCGCGGGTGATGTAGTCGTGGTAGGCCAGGTCGGCGATGTTGCGCACGCCGTGGGTCAGGATCACCCGGTCGAATCGTTCGTAGGTCTCGGGGTCCTTCACCACGCCCAGGAAGGGCGCCAGGCCGGTGCCCGTGCCCAGCAGGTACAGGTTCCGCCCCGGATGCAGGTCGGAAATGAGCAGGGTGCCGGTGGGCTTGCGGCTCACCAGCAGGTCGTCGCCGGGCTGGATGTGCTGCAGCCGGGAGGTCAGCGGGCCATCGGGCACCTTGATCGAGAAGAACTCCAGGTGCTCTTCCCAATTGGCGCTGGCTATCGAATAGGCGCGCATCAGCGGCCGGCCGTTGACCTCCAGCCCGATCATCACGAACTGGCCGTTGTCGAAGCGCAGCCCGTCGTCACGGGTGGTGGTGAAGCTGAAGTAGGCATCGGTCCAGTGCCGTACGGACAGGACCCGCTCGGTGGCGAAGGCGGACATGGCTGACCCAGGGAAGGCTTTGGAGGGGGGATCGGCGGGCGGCTGCGGGCGATCCATCAACCCGCCATTCTAAAGCATTCGCTTTCCCGGCCGTAAGCGCGTATGTTCAGCAAACTACGGTTGCCCGGTATGGCCGATCGTGGGTACCCAACCTTAATTGTTACAAGGAATGAGATATGTCTGACCGTCAGACCGGCACCGTGAAGTGGTTCAACGACGCCAAGGGCTTTGGCTTTATCACCCCCGAAAGTGGCGAGGACGTGTTCGTCCACTTCCGCTCTATCCAGGGCACCGGCTTCAAGTCCCTGCAGGAAGGCCAGAAGGTCTCCTTCAAGGTCGTGAAGGGCCAGAAGGGCATGCAGGCGGACGAAGTGCAGCCGGAATAAGGCGCCTTCCCGCGTGAACCCGGGGCCCCGGTCGGCAACGACCGGGGCCTCGTGTTTTGTGGGCGCCTGGTTTGCGCCCACCGGGCGCATCGCCTAGCCTATGCCCCCTTCATTCCCCCACGCCGCCTGGTTTCCCGGCCGGCCCGTTTCCCCAAGGATTTCCCACTATGCAGATTGCCGAGCGCACCGTCGCCACCTTCCACTACACGCTGACCGACGATGCCGGCAAGGTGATTGATTCCTCGTCCGGCGCCCAGCCGTTGGCCTACCTGCACGGCGCCGGCAACATCGTGCCGGGCCTGGAAAAGGCCCTGGAGGGCCGCAGCGCCGGCGACAAGTTCGACGTCGTGGTCAGCCCGGAAGAGGGCTACGGCAGCCCCAATGAAATGCTGGTCCAGACCGTGCCGCGCGAAGCCTTCCAGGGCGTCGACGACATCGAGGTCGGCATGCACTTCCAGGCTCAGACCCCGCAGGGCGCGATTTCGGTCGTCATCTCCAAGATCGAGGACGGCATGGTCACCGTTGACGGCAACCATCCGCTGGCCGGCCAGAGCCTGCACTTCGCGGTCGAAGTGATGGACGTGCGCGACGCCAGCGTCGAAGAGCTGGCGCACGGCCACGTGCACGGCGCCGGCGGCCACGAGCACTAAGCCATGGCGACCCCGGGCCGATTGATCGACGACGACGACGGCCTGAGGGCGCTGCTGGGCCGGGTACGGCGCATCGCCGTGCTCGGCATCAAGACCGAGTCCCAGCGTGGCCAGCCGGCAATCGATGTGCCGCGCTACCTGGAACGGGTCGGTTACGACATCGTGCCGGTGCCCGTGTATTACCCCGAGGTCGAACACATCCTGGGCCAGCCGGTGTTCCGGCGGCTCCAGGACATCCCGGGCAAGGTGGACCTGGTGAACGTGTTCCGTCGCCCGAAGGACCTGGCGCCGCACCTGGACGACATCCTGGCCAAGCGGCCGGCGGCCGTCTGGCTGCAGCTGGGCATCCGCGACGACGCCTTCGCCGCCGCGCTGGTGGCCCAGGGCATCGACGTGGTGCAGGACCGCTGCATCCTGGTCGACCACCGCCGCCTGCTGGCCGCGGACTGACCGCAGCTTAAAGTCACCCTGCGCTCTGGCACGCGTGCCGGGGCCCGGCGCTGTCGCAATCTCGTGTCCATGAATTGCGAATTGCGCGTTGAAGGCGTGGGTTACCGCTACCCGAACGGCCATGAGGCCCTGGCCGGCATTGACCTGGCCCTGGGTCCGGGCATCCTGGGCCTGCTGGGCCCCAATGGCGCCGGCAAGTCCACCCTGATGCGCATCCTGGCGACGCTGTCGCGGCCGGGCAGCGGCAGGATCACCTGGAACGGCACCGACATCGCCCGCCAGCCCGACGCCCTGCGCGCCGAGCTCGGTTACCTGCCACAGGACTTCGGCGTCTATCCGGCGCTGAGCGCCCGGGAATTCCTGGCCTACCTGGCCGCGGTCAAGGGCCTGCCCCTGAAGTTGGCCCGCGACCGCGTCGATCAATGCCTGGCCCTGGTCGGCCTGTCGGAAGTCGCCGACCGGCGCCTGGGCGGGTTTTCCGGCGGCATGCGCCAGCGCGTGGGCATCGCACAGGCCCTGCTCAACGACCCGTGCCTGCTGATCGTGGACGAACCCACGGTCGGGCTGGACCCCGAAGAACGCCTGCGTTTCCGCCACCTGATCACCGACCTGGCCGGCCAGCGCCTGGTCATCCTGTCCACGCACATCGTTTCCGACATCGAAGCCAGCGCCACGTCGCTGGCGGTGATGGCGCGTGGCCACCGCCTTTTCCACGGCGAACCGGAACACCTGGTGGCCCAGGCGCGTGGCCACGCCTGGGAATGGACCGTGCCCGAAGCCCAGCTGGCCGAGGCGCGCGGCCGCTTCGCCATCAGCAGCTCCCTGCGCCGCGCCGATGGCATCCGGCTGCGGCTGGTGTCCGCGGAATCTCCGGGGCAGGGCGCGACGCCCGTCGAACCCGACCTCGAGGACGCTTACCTGTGGCTGCTTGAGCAGCACGGGGCGCGGTGACATGGACGCCCTGAGACGCTTCGCCGCGATCGTGCACGCCGATTTCCGGGAGCGCAGCCGCAGCACGCGTTTCTGGGTGGTGCTGTGCGGGGTGGGCATCGCGACCTGGTGGCTTTTCCCGGGTTCGGACGCGGGGTATGTGACCTTTGGCGTCGGCGATGCCCGCGGCCTGTACTCCAGCGCCTGGGTCGGCATGGTGCTGGGCATGCTCTACGCCAGCATGCTGTCGCTGTTTGGTTTCTATATCGTGCGCGGCACCCTGTCGCGCGATTTCGAAACCCGGGTCTGGCAGCTGCTGGTGGCGACGCCGATGACGCGCCCGGGTTACCTGCTGGCGAAGTGGACCAGCCACATGCTGGTGTTCGCGCTGCTGGTGGCGGTGGGCCTGGGCATCGGCCTGGTGGCCCAGCAATGGCACGGTGAAGCCACCACGATCGACCTCTGGCAATTGCTGCTGCCGTCGCTGGTGTTCGCAGTGCCGGCGCTGGCCGTGGCGGCGTTTTTCGCGGTGCTGTTCGACCTGCTGCCCTGGCTGCGCCGTACCGGCGGCAACGTCCTGTACTTTTTCCTCTGGATTTTCATCTTCATCAGCCTGGGTCAGCTTTTCGACCCGGAAAAATCCGCCTGGGCCGCGTCCACCTGGCTCAGCGAACCCTCGGGCATCTCGCTGGCGATGCGCGACATCCAGGACTGGCTGGCGCAGACCCAGCCCGAACGTGGGCTTGCCGGTTTCAGCATCGGCGTGAGCATCAGGGAAGGGGCCACCGAAACCTTCGCCTGGAATGCCTGGCAGCCCGAGGCCATTGACCTGCTGGGCCGGCTGCTGTGGCTGGCGCTGGCGGCAGGCGGCGTGCTGGCCCTGGCCCCGGCCCTGGACTGGGCCGCGGCGCGCTGGCTGGACTGGCTGCTGCGGCCGTTCGAACTTTTTCCCGCGGGCCGCCTGGCCGCCGCCGAGGTGCGCCTGGTGCTTCGCCAGCGCCGGATCACCTGGTGGCTGGCGCTTCTGGTGCTGCTGGGCGTGCAGGCGTTTGCTCCAGAGAAGGGCATGGCCATCGCGGCGATCCTGGCCTGGCTGCTGTGCGTGGACGTATTCGCCGGCGCCGCGCTGCGCGAACGCGACACCGGCACGGCCAGCCTGGTGTTCAGCGCCGCCGGTGCCGGCCGCCGCATCCTGCTGGCGCGGCTGGGGCTGGCGCTGGGACTGGCCTGGGCGGTGGTGCTGCCAGCGCTGCTGCGAAGCCTGGCCACCGACCCGGGCCCGCTGCCGCTGCTGGCCACCGGCGCCAGCGTGGCGGTGGCCGGGCTGGCCTTGGGCGCGAGCTGCCGCAATGCCCGGCCGTTCGAACTGGCGATGGTGTTCCTGGCCTACATCGGCGTCCAGGGCGACCCGATCCTGAACGCGCTGGCCGACCCGGCCGCCAACCTGGCGCGCCATGCCTGGCTGCTGCCGGCCTCAGCGCTGTTGCTGCTGCCCGCCTGGTTCCTGGCCTTGCGCCGCCGCTGACCTGCGCGGCAGGAAGGGCGCCAGGTGCTGGCGCCAGATGCCTTCCGGCACGCTGCCGGCTTCCATCACGCCGTACTCCTCGGGCCAACTGCCGTCGCGCGGCAGCCGGAAGGTGCCCATCAGCATGTCCACCAGCGGCAGGTGGATGGCGTAATTGGCGTCGACGTAGTCGGCGCGGCGGGCATGGTGCCAGTGGTGGTAGCGCGGCAGCACCAGCACGTATTCCAGCCAGCCAAACCGCAGGCCCAGGTTGGCATGCGCCACCACCGCCTGCAGCCCCACCAGGATGACGTAGGCGTTGATCGCGGCCGGCGCGAAGCCCAGCAGCACCAGCGGCAGCAGCACCATCGAACGGGTCAGCAGGATTTCGACCAGGTGCATGCGCGAACCGGCCAGCCAGTCCAGGTGGCGACTGGAGTGGTGCACGGCATGGAAGCGCCAGAGCGGCCCCCAGCGGTGGTAGGCGCGATGCAGCAGGGCCTGGGCCAGGTCGGCACAAAACACCGCCAGCAGGAACTGTACCCACAGCGGCAGCGTCTGGATCGCCGTCTGCAGCGGCGGGAAGGCGGCCAGTGACGCCACGCCGGCGGTCCAGGCGGTGACGGCGATCAAAATGAACTGGATGCCAATATGGCCAACAAAAAAGTAGGCCAGGTCGGTGCGCCACTCGGGCCGCAGCGGCGACTGCGGGATGCGGCCCAGCAGGCGTTCGATCGGAACGAAGACCAGGGCCGAAAAAAACAGCGACACCACGAACCAGTCCAGGCCCAACGACCAGGGGCTGTCGCTGATCTGGTCGAAGCCGACCCGGGCGCCGCCGCCCAGCACCGCCAGCGTGGCGGCGCCGACGCCGACCAGGGCGACGCGCCGGTCGCGGCCGCGCAGCACGGCCAGGGTGCCGAGCGCGAACGCGGCCACCAGGCCGACCAGCAGCAGAGCGCGCGCGAAACCTTCCGTATAAACCTGCCGGAACTCCCGGCTGGTCAGCAGGTCGGGGAAGTGGAAACACAGCACGCCCAGCAGGCTCGAAAGCCCCAGCAGGGCGGCGATGTGGGCGGTCCATGAGCGCTTGGCGGCCATGGACGCCACATTAACCGCCCGGCGGTCGGACGCAAGCGCCGGCGAAACGCTAGAATGCGCGTCCCCCCGACGCCTGATTTCCCGTGAATCCACTGCCTTCCGATATACGGCTCGTGTTCGAAGACCGCGCCGATTACCTCTATGCCGCCGTCACCGGGCCCCGCGACAGCCAGGAAATCTCCATGGCCTACTGGCGCCAGATCGCCGCCGAATGCGAGCGCCGCAAGACCCGCAAGCTGATGGTGGTCGAGAACCTCGGCGACTTCGACGGCGAACGCAACCTGGCCAGGACCGTCGATTACCTGTTCGAACTGTCGCCTTCGTGGTGGGCCGCGTCGAGCTGGTGGCGCACATGGAACACGGCGAGATCCTCGCCCTTGAACGCGGCGCCAATGGCCGGGTCTTCGGTTCGGCCTCGGTGGCCGAACGCTGGCTCCGGCACGGCGCCTCCTGAACCGACGCGGCGGCCTCCGCCGCGATAGAATTGGCCCATGTCCCTGATAACCCTGCAAGGCGTCGACTACGGCGTCGGTGGCCCGCTGCTGCTTGAAGCCGTCGACCTGGCGATCGAGCCCAACGAGCGTGTCTGCATCGTCGGCCGCAACGGCGCCGGAAAATCCACCCTGCTGCGCCTGCTGGCGGGCGACATCGTGCCCGACGACGGCGTGCTGCGCCGCGAAGGCCGGGTCGCCGGCCTGGCCCAGGAAGTGCCGCAGGGCCTGGCCGGCAGCGTCTTCGACGTGGTCGCCCTGGGCCTGGGCGAGGTCGGCGCCGACCTGGCGCGTTACCACCACATGCTGCACGACGGCGACGACATCGACATGACCGAGCTGGGCAACGTGCAGGCGCGCATCGACGCCGGCAACGGCTGGCAGATCGAACAGCGCGTCGAACAGGTGATAAGCAAGCTCGACCTGCCCGAAGACGCCGAGTTCTCTGCGCTCTCTGGCGGCATGAAGCGCCGCGTGCTGCTGGCCCAGGCGCTGGTTGCGGCGCCCGACCTGCTTTTGCTCGACGAGCCCACCAACCACCTGGACATCGAGTCCATCGCCTGGCTCGAGGAATTCCTGAAGAACTTCGGCGGCAGCGTGGTCTTCGTCACCCATGACCGCCAGTTCCTGCGCAACCTGGCCACGCGTATCATCGAGATCGACCGCGGCCAGGTCACCAGCTGGCCGGGCGACTACGAAAACTTCCTGCGCCGCCGCGAAGAACGCCTGCACGCCGAAGCCCAGGCCAATGCGCTGTTCGACAAGAAGCTGGCGCAGGAGGAAATCTGGATCCGCCAGGGCATCAAGGCCCGGCGCACCCGCAACGAAGGCCGCGTCACCGCGCTCAAGAAGATGCGCAGCGAACGCGCCGAACGCCGCGAGCAGCAGGGCAACGTCAAGCTGGCCGCCGCCGGCGCCGAGAAGTCGGGCAAGCGCGTGTTCGAAGCCAAACACGTCGATTTCGCCTACGGTTCCCGCGTGCTGGTGAAGGACTTCAGCACCGTCATCCAGCGCGGCGACAAGGTCGGCCTGATCGGCCCGAACGGTTCGGGCAAGACCACGCTGCTCAAGCTGCTGCTGGGCCAGCTGCAGCCCGACGCCGGCGAAATCCGCATCGGCACCAACCTCGAGGTCGCCTTCTTCGACCAGCTGCGCGGCGCCCTGCGCGAGGACTGGAACGCGCTCGACAACGTGTCCGAAGGCCGCGAGTTCATCGAGATCAACGGTGCCCGCAAGCATGTGATGGGCTACCTGCAGGACTTCCTGTTCAGCCCCGACCGCGCGCTGGCACCGATCACCAAGCTTTCCGGCGGCGAGCGCAATCGCCTGCTGCTGGCCAAGCTGTTCGCCAAACCGTCCAACCTGCTGGTGATGGACGAACCGACCAACGACCTGGACGTGGAAACCCTGGAGCTGCTCGAGGAGCTGCTGGCCGATTACCCGGGCACGCTGATCCTGGTTTCGCACGACCGCGCCTTCATCGACAACGTCGTCACCAGTTCGCTGGTGATGGAGGGCAGGGGACGCGTGGGCGAATACGTGGGTGGTTATTCCGACTGGCTGCGCCAGCGCCCCATCGCCGACCGCATCGCCGCCGCGGCCCAGTCCGCGCCGAAGCTGACCCCGCAGGTCGCGCCCCTGCCCAAGCCGGCGCCGCCGCCCGCGGCACCCGCGCCGGCCAGGCGCAAGCTGTCGTTCAAGGAACAGCGCGAGCTCGACGAACTGCCGGGCCGCATCGAAACCCTGGATGCCGAGATCGCGTCCCTGACGGCCCAGATCCAGGACCCGGACTTCTACCGCCGGCCCGCCGACGAGGTCACCGCCACCAATGCCCGCCTGGCCGCGCTGCAGGCCGAACTCGAGCAGGCCTACGCCCGCTGGCAGGCCCTGGAGTAGGCCCGGGCCGTGCAGGGGGGCTAAAATGCGGGATTCCCCGCCAGCCCCGTGCCCGCCGTGAGCCAGATCAAGCAGGAAGACTTCATCCAGTCCGTCGCCGACGCGCTGCAGTACATTTCCTACTACCACCCGGTCGATTACATCCGGAACCTGGCCGCTGCCTACGAGCGTGAGCAGTCCCCGGCGGCCAAGGACGCGATCGCGCAGATCCTGATCAACTCGCGCCTGTGCGCCGAGGGCCACCGGCCGATCTGCCAGGACACCGGCATCGTCACCGTGTTCCTGGAAATCGGCATGCAGGTGCAGTGGCCCGACGCCACGATGGGCATCGAGGACATGGTCAACGAGGGCGTGCGCCGCGCCTACAACCACCCCGACAACAAGCTGCGCGCCAGCGTGCTGGCCGACCCGGCCGGCAAGCGCACCAATACGAAGGACAACACCCCGGCCGTGGTGAACATGAAGGTCGTGCCCGGCGGCACGGTGGACGTGATCGTCGCGGCCAAGGGCGGCGGCAGCGAGGCCAAGTCCAAGTTCGCCATGCTCAACCCGTCCGACTCGGTGGTGGACTGGGTCCTGAAGACCGTGCCGACCATGGGCGCCGGCTGGTGCCCGCCGGGCATGCTGGGCATCGGCATCGGCGGCACCGCCGAAAAGGCGATGCTGATGGCCAAGGAATCGCTGATGGAGCCTATCGACATCACCGACCTGCAGGCCCGCGGGCCGGCCAATCGCGCCGAAGAACTGCGGCTCGAGCTTTATGAAAAGGTCAACGCGCTGGGCATCGGTGCCCAGGGCCTGGGCGGTCTGACCACGGTGCTGGATATCAAGGTCAAGGACTGCTCGACCCACGCCGCCAACCTGCCGGTGGCGCTGATCCCCAACTGCGCCGCCACCCGCCACGCCCACTTCACGCTCGACGGCAGCGGCCCGGTGCAGCTCGACCCGCCTTCGCTCGACGACTGGCCGAAGCTGACCTACGACGCCTCCAAGGGCCGCCGAGTGGACCTGGACACGGTTACCCGCGAAGAGGTCGCCAGCTGGAAACCCGGCGAAGTGCTGCTGCTCAACGGCAAGCTGCTTACCGGCCGCGATGCCGCGCACAAGCGCATGGTGGACATGCTCAACAAGGGCGAGGCGCTGCCCGTGGACCTCAAGGGTCGTTTCATCTATTACGTCGGCCCGGTCGACCCGGTGCGCGACGAGGTGGTGGGCCCGGCCGGCCCGACCACCGCCACGCGCATGGACAAGTTCACCGAGCAGGTGCTGGCACAAACCGGCCTGATGGGCATGGTCGGCAAGGCCGAGCGTGGCCCCGCGGCGATCGAGGCCATCCGCAAGCACCGCTCGGCCTACCTGATGGCGGTGGGCGGGGCCGCCTACCTGGTGTCCAAGGCGATCAAGGCGTCCCGGGTAGTGGGTTTTGCCGACCTGGGCATGGAGGCGATCTACGAATTCGAGGTCCGGGACATGCCGGTCACCGTGGCGGTGGACGCCCAGGGCGAGTCGGTGCACCGCACCGGCCCGCGGGAATGGCAGGCGCGCATCGGCAAGATCCCGGTCACCGTCGAGTAGGCCTGGCCGGCCCGCGAAACTGAACCGCGGGTGCGGGAACCCGGCCACAATTGCCCCAAGGCACCGAAATCGTTGGCTTTCCTGGCCGGAACGGTGTAGGGTGCGCCCGACTGTGTTTGCGAAGGGTCACTGTGAATCGTGGCCTGATGCGGTAGATCCAGAAAGATCCGCTACATCTTTTCACCTCGCTTCTCCTTGCAACCCCAGTCGCGCGGCGGGATGTCCCCGTCAGCGATATCCATTTAATTGTTCCAAGGAGTTAGCAATGTCGGATCGTCAGATCGGTACCGTAAAGTGGTTCAACGATGCCAAGGGCTTCGGCTTCATCAGCCGCGAGAACGGCGAGGACGTGTTCGTCCATTTCCGTTCCATCCAGGGCACCGGCTTCAAGTCACTGCAGGAAGGCCAGCAGGTCTCCTTCAAGCTCGTCAAGGGCCAGAAGGGCATGCAGGCTGACGAAGTGCAGCCGATGTAATCGGAGTCCCAACGGACTCAGGCAAGCCCCGGGTGGCAACACCCGGGGCTTTTCTTTTGCGCGGTCGGCCATCGTATGCTTGCCGCTGACCTTCGATGGGATGCACGCATGTACACGCTGTACTACGCCCCCGGCACCGCCAGCCTTGTCGTGCACTGGCTGCTGATCGAGATCGGTGCCCGCCACGAGCTGCGCAAGCTCGACCTGGCGGCCCGCGAACACAAGCGTCCCGAATACCTGGCGCTCAATCCCGCCGGGCGCGTGCCCACGCTGCTTATCCACGGCGAACCCATGACCGAAGCGGCGGCGATGGTGATGCACCTGGCCGACGCGCACCCGAACTTCGGCCTGGCGCCGACGCCGGGCACCGTCGAGCGGGCGCGGTACTACCAGTGGATCGTATTCCTGGCCAATACCCTGCAGCCGGCTTTCCGCGACTGGTACTACCCCGAAGAAGCCGCGGGTCCGGAGCACGCCGACGCCGTGCGCACCCGTGCCGCCGAAACCATAGACGCCGCCTGGGACCAGGTCGAAGCGCACCTGGCCAAACGCGGGCCCTACCTGCTGGGACCGTCGGTCAGTGCCGCCGACTTCTTGCTCACCATGCTGATGCGCTGGTCGCGCAACCTGCCGCGCCAGGCCACCGAGTGGCCGCAGCTGGGCGCCCTGGCCCAGCGCATGAAGGCGCGCCCGGGATTCCGCCTGCTCTACGAACGCGAAGGCCTGCAAGAGTGGGCCTGAGCCCGTGACGCCACGCCCGGCGGTATTGCTGGCCGGAGCGACCGGGCTGGTCGGCGGACTGGCCCTGAAACGCTGGCTGGCGAAGGCCGATGGTCCGCTGCTGCTGGCGCCCGTGCGCCGTCCCCTCGCCCTGACGCATCCGCGCCTGCTGGCCCTGCCGGGTGGCTGGGACGAAACAGCGATCCGCACCGCGCTTGAAAGCCAAGGCGCGCAGCTGCAGGCCTACGCCTGCTGCCTGGGCACCACGATCCGCCAGGCGGGCTCGCGCGAAGCCTTCCTGGAAGTGGACCGCGACCTGGTGCTGGCCCTGGGCGGTATCGCCCATCGCCTGGGCGCGCGCCAGGCGCTGCTGGTTTCGTCGGTCGGCGCCAGCGCGCAGTCCGGAAACTTCTACCTGCGGGTCAAGGGCGAGGCCGAACGTGGCCTGGGCGCCCTGGGCTTCGAACGCGTGGACTGCCTGCGCCCGGGCCTGCTGCTGGGCGAGCGCGGCGAGCGCCGGCCGGCCGAAGCACTGGGGCAGCGCCTGGCGCCGCTGGCCAACCTGCTGGCGCGCGGACCGCTGCGGCGCTACCGCGCGATTGCCGCCGACGACGTGGCGGCGGCCATGGTGGGCCTGTGCGGACGCAACGGCGATGGCCGGCACGTGCACGAATACGACGCCATCAAGGCCGTCGCCAGCGGGTGACCGGGGTTTATTCGGTTTTCAGGCCAATCCGCAGGATGTCGCCCTTGGCGTCGTCGGTCAGCAGGTAGAGGTAACCGTCCGGGCCCTGGCGCACGTCGCGGATGCGTTCGCCCAGGTCCACCAGCAGCGGCTCTTCGGTGACCACCTTGTCGCCATCCAGCTCCAGCCGCACCACGCGCTGGAAGGCGAGGGCGCCGACGAACAGGTTGCCCTGCCAGGCCGGGAAACGGTCGGCCGTGTAGAAGGCCAGGCCGCTGGGCGCGATCGACGGCGTCCAGTGGTGGATGGGCTGTTCCATGCCTTCCATTTCCTGCTTGCCCGAACCGATCGGTACGCCGCTGTAGTTCACGCCCAGGGTGATGACCGGCCAGCCGTAGTTCTTGCCGGCTTCGGGAATATTGAGCTCGTCGCCGCCGCGGGCGCCGTGTTCGGTCTGCCACAGCTTGCCGGTGCCCGGGTGCAGGGCCGCGCCTTGGACGTTGCGGTGGCCGTAGGACCAGATCGCCGGGTTGGCGTCTTCGCGACCGACGTAGGGATTGTCGGCGGGGATCGAGCCGTCCTTGTTGATGCGGAATATCTTGCCCTGGCCCTTGTCCAGCAGCTGCGGGTTGTCCCAGTTGCCGCGGTCGCCGCTGGTCACGTACAGGCGGCCTTCGCGGTCGAACACCAGGCGCGAGCCGAAGTGCTGGCCGGCGTCGAGCTTGGGTGCCTGGCGGAAGATGATTTCCACGTCTTCGAGCGCGTTGCCGGCCAGCTTGCCGCGGCCGACCGAGGTGCCGGCGCCGCCCTCACCGGGCTCGGAAAAACTGAAGTACACCCAGGGCGTGCTGGCGAAGTCCGGATCGATGGCGACGTCGAGCAGACCGCCCTGGCCACGCGCCCAGACCTCGGGCAGTCCGGACAGGGGCCCGGAAAGCTTGCCCTCGGCATCCACGATGCGCAGCCGTCCCGGGCGCTCGGTCACCAGCATGCGGCCGTCGGGCAGGAAGGCCAGGCCCCAGGGATGTTCAAGCCCGGATGCCACGGTGCTGACCTCGACCTGGCCGTGTTCACTGGCGAAGCTGCGTCCGGCGGTATCGCTGTCGTTGGCGGCGCATGCGCCGACCGAAAGCATCAGGGCGAGGGCGAGGGGCGTCTTCATGCGCGGGCTCCTTGGGAAAGTGGGTTCAATCGAGCAGCGGCGCCAGGGCCGGCCAGACGTGGTCGCGCAGCTTGGGCTGGGCGTCGGCGACCGGGTGCAGGTTGTCGGCCTGGAAGGCGTCGCGGTCCATGGCGATGGGTTCGAGCAGGAAGGGTAGCAGGGCTACTTCGTGCTCTTCGGCCAGCGCGGCGTAATTGCGTTCAAAGCCCTGGGTGTAGTCGGGGCCATAGTTGGGCGGGATGCGCATGCCCAGCAGCAGCACCTGCGCGCCGGCGGCCTTGGCGGCCGTGACCATGCGTTCGAGGTTGGCGCGGGTCTGGGCCAGGTCGAGGCCGCGCAGGCCGTCGTTGGCTCCCAGCTCGCTCACCACCACGTCGGGCTGGTGGCGCTTGAGCTCGCCGGCGATGCGGCTGGCGCCGCCGGCCGTGGTTTCGCCGCTGATGCTGGCATTGGCGACCTTCCAGCCCGGGCTTTCGCGGCGCAGGCGGTCGGCCAGCAGCGCGACCCAGCCTTGTTCGGGGGCCAGCCCGTAGGCGGCCGACAGCGAATCACCCATCACCAGCACGGTGCGCTCGGCGGCGAGCGCCGGCAGGGCCGCCAGCCACAGCAGCGCCAGCAGCGCGACCATGACTGAGCGTTGAACCCCGTGGGTGCAAGCTACATATACTGACCCGAGACGCTTCATCACTTTCCTTCCTCGCGAGTAACCCATGGCCGATACCCCCGGAACGCCCGACACCCGAACTTCGCTGCAAGTCGAAAACCTTGGCAAGCGGGTGCCCCTTCCTTCCGGGGACCTGACCATTCTTGATGGGGTCGGTTTTACCATTCAACAGGGTGAAGCGGTCGCGATTGTCGGTGCCTCCGGTTCAGGCAAGAGCACGCTTTTGTCCCTGATGGCGGGCCTGGACGTGCCCAGCGAGGGCGAAGTCCGCCTCGACGGCAGCGCGCTCTCGGGCCTGGACGAGGACGGCCGGGCGAAGATCCGCGGCGAAAAGGTCGGCTTCGTCTTCCAGAGTTTCCAGCTGCTGCCGTCGCTGACGGCGCTGGAAAACGTGATGCTGCCGCTGGAGCTTCGCGGCGACTCCGATGCCGAGGGCCCGGCGCGCGCGATGCTGGGACAGGTGGGCCTGGCCGAACGCCTGGGCCATTACCCGCGCCAGCTCTCGGGCGGCGAACAGCAGCGCGTGGCCCTGGCTCGCGCCTTCGTGACCCGGCCGGCCGTGCTGTTCGCCGATGAACCCACCGGCAACCTCGACACCCGCACCGGCCAGTCCATCATCGAACTGCTGTTCCGCATGAACCGCGAATCGGGTACCACCCTGGTGCTGGTGAACCATGACGAAGCCCTGGCCGCACGCTGCGGCCGCCAGCTGCGGCTCGAGTCGGGCCGGCTGGTGGCGGCGTGATTTCCCCGGGACTGGCCCTGCGCCAGCTGCGCCGCGACCTGGCCTCGGGCGACGTCCGCATCCTGCTGGCGGCGCTGGTGCTGGCGGTGACAGCGGTGTGCGCGGTGGGTTTCATCACCGACCGCGCCGAACGCGCCCTGGCCCAGGAGGCCAACCGCCTGCTCGGCGGTGACGTGGTGGTGCGCGCCGATTCGCCGATCGAAGACCCGCTGCGCATGCTCGCCGCCGCACCGGGACTTTCGAGCACGGAAACCTGGTCTTTCCCGAGCATGGTGCGCGTGGGCGAATCGCTGCGCCTGGGTGACCTCAAGGCGATGGCCGAGGGTTTTCCGCTGCGCGGTGATTTCATCGTGCTCGAAAGCGCGGACGGCCCGGAATCCGTGGCCGGCGGCATCCCCGCGCCGGGCACGATCTGGATGAGCCGCGCCGGCGCCGACGCCCTGGATGCCAGCATCGGCGACAGCGTCGGCATCGGCAGCAGCCAGCTGCGCCTGGCGGCGCTGGTGGTGCAGGAGCCCGACGCCGCGCTTGATTACTTCAATACCGCGCCGCGTGTCTTCCTCAACCTGGCCGACCTGCCGGCCACCGGCCTGGTGCAGCCGGGCAGCCGCATTTCCTATCGCCTGGTGGTCGCGGGTGATGCCACCGCGGTTGAAAAATTCACTGCCGCCGCCGGCGAAAGCCTCGGCCGCGGACAGCGCCTGGAAACCGCAGCCGAAGCCCGCCCCGAAATCCGTCGGGCACTCGACCGCGCCGATCGCTTCCTGGGCCTGGCGGCCCTGGTGTCGGTGGTGCTGGCCGCCGTCGCGGTGGCGATGGCCGCGCGCCGGCACAGCGCCCGCCACCTCCAGGGCGCGGCGGTGATGCGCTGCCTGGGCGCCAGCCAGTCCACCCTGGTCGGCATCCATGTCGGCGAACTGGTGCTGCTGGGATTGCTGGGCAGCCTGCTCGGCGTGGTGCTGGCCTACGGGCTGCAGTGGGGCGTGGCCGGCTGGCTGGCGAGCGCGCTCAAGCTGGACCTGCCACCGGCCGGCCTGCGCCCCGCGCTTGAAGGGCTGGGCGTGGGCATGACCGTGCTGCTGGCCTTCGCGGTGCCGCCGGTGCTGGCGCTGCGCCGCGTGCCGGCCCTGCGCGTGCTGCGCCGCGACCTCGATCCCACCGAACCCGCGGCCTGGGTGGTCGGCCTGGCCGGGCTGGCCGGCCTTGCGGCCCTGCTGTGGTGGAAGGCCGGCTCGGCGACGCTGGGCACCTACATGCTGGTGGGCATCCTCGTGACGATTGGCGTGCTGGCCCTGCTGGCCTGGGGCCTGATCCTGCTGATGCGCCGCCTGCGCACGCGCCTGCGTGGGCCGCTGCGTTATGGCCTGGCCAACGTCAGCCGGCGTGCCGGCGCGTCCATCGCGCAGGTGTCGGCGCTGGGCCTGGGCCTGATGGCGCTGCTGCTGCTCACCTTCGTTCGCACCGACCTGCTTGATCGCTGGCGCAATGCGATGCCGGCCGATGCGCCCAATCGTTTCATCGTCAATGTGCAGCCCGACCAGGTGCAGCCGGTGCGCGATTTCCTGGCCGCGCAGGGCGTGGCCGAGCCCGAGCTGTACCCGATGATCCGTGCGCGCCTGCTGGAAGTGAACGGCGAAGCCGCCACCGGCGACAGCTTTCCGGAGGGCAGCCGCGGGCGGCGCATGGCCGAGCGCGAATTCAACCTCTCCAGCGCCGACGCGCTGCGCGACGACAACCAGGTGACGGCAGGCCGGTTCTGGACCGGCGTGCCCGAACAGACCGAACTTTCGGTCGAGGAAGAGTTCGCCGGATCCATGGGCTGGAAGGTGGGCGACGAGGTCGCCTTCGACGTGGCGGGCTCACGCTACGCCGGCCGCATCACCAGCCTGCGCAAGGTGGACTGGGAGAGTTTCCGGCCAAACTTCTTCGTGATCGGCTCGCCCGGTTCACTCGACGAGTTTTCCGGCAGCCACATCACCGCCGTGAAAGTGCCGGACGGGCGCCCGCGTTTCACCGCCGAGCTGGTGTCGGCTTTCCCGAACCTGTCGGTGATCGACATTGATGCGGTGCTCGACCAGGTGCGTGGCACGGTCGAGCAGGTCAGCCTGGTGGTCGAGGCCGTCTTCGGATTCTCGCTGCTGGCGGGCCTGCTGGTGCTGCTGGCGGCGGTAAGCGCCAGCCAGGACGAACGTTTGCTCGAAGGCGGGGTGATGCGCGTGCTCGGCGGCAGTGGCCGCCAGCTGCGCCTGGCGCAGGCGTCCGAGTTCGCGGCCATCGGCCTGCTGTCGGGCGTGGTCGCGGCCATCGCCGCGTCGGTGCTGGCTGGCCTGGTCGCCAAGGAAGTGTTCGACCTGCCCTGGGAAACCGACTGGGGACTGGCCGCCAGCGGTGCGCTGGCCGGCACCCTGGCCGCGCTGCTGGCGGGCATGTGGGCGACCCGGCGCATCGTCCGGGTACCGCCGTCGGTGACGCTGCGCGAGCTCGACGCCTGAGGTTTAGTTGACCACCAGCGCGCCGACGAAGATCACGAGCATCGCCAGCGCCAGCAGCACCTTGAAGATGGCGCCGACCAGCAGGCCGATCCAGGTGCCGACGCCGATGCGCGAGGCGTCGCGCCATTCGCGGCCGTGGGCCA
>NZ_CAXBJS010000042.1:0-19497 GCF_963976025.1 uncultured Arenimonas sp. | reverse complement strand
GGAATTGAGCGTGTAGTGGTCGCCGGCAGCCGCTATTGCGTACCGTCCGATCGCCTAATTACGGCACCTCACTGGATTCCTTCAGGCGGAACCATCAAGGATGAGGGGCTCGCCTTGCGTGGCTGTTACTGGAGAAAGTCCTCAACGAACTGCCGCAGCTTAGTCAGCGTCGGCAGCCTTAGCATCTATCCCAAGGCCACCCATGCCTTCACCCGATACCACGCGCTTCAACCTGATGCGTTCTACCGAACCATCACGCTAGAGCCCGACACGAGCGTGCGCCTACTACCAAGCGGCTTGATTGAGATCGCGAATACACGCTTGTATTGGGGCACCTTGTACTGGAAGTTGAGCGGCACAGACCAAAGTAGTGCGCGCCTCCCTTCTGGTGAAGATGAGCTAGTGTTCGCGTGCGAGGAAAAGGGCGCGATTTACTCGTGCAGTCGAATTTTCAACACTGGACCGCTAAGCGTCAGCTATAGCTTTTCCACATCAGACCCCGCAAATTTCGATGTGCTGGCGCAGGACCATTAGATAACGGCGGAGCTAGAGAGGCTTAAGTGCGATGCAGCCTAACTAATCATTCAAGCCGACGCGTTCGGCGCGGCTGAACTCAGTCGTTCGGCGACATGGGACATTTGCAGCATCATTGGAATCAGTGTGGGGTGGTGTCCTTGTAGCTCGCATCTCTGGCTCTGGTTGTGGCTGGATGCGGCCTAAGCGTTCATTGGAGCCATGATGAGTTCGCAATTCGCAGGATCATGCTTGTGTGGATCAGTCAGATACACGATCGAAGGATCGTTTGATCGCTTTTATCTGTGCCACTGTTCCCGCTGCCGGAAGGACACGGGCTCGGCGAACGCGGCAAACCTGTTCTCAGCCAATGCAAAACTGACCTGGCTCTCTGGCCAGGACCGGGTAGCAACCTACAAGCTGGCCGACACGCGCCACGCGCGAAGCTTCTGCGCCACCTGTGGTTCGGCCCTGCCCTGTTCCAGCCCGGATCTTCTGGTCGTGCCGGCCGGGAGCCTGGACACGGGCGACGTAAAGGCCCCCGATGGGAACATCTTCATGGCCAGTCGCGCCCCCTGGGATCAGGACCTTGGTGCCGCGCCGTCGTATGCTGATTTTCCGGCGGCCACCAGTGGCCTTCCTGAGGTCTCGCCCAAAGGGCTGAAGCAGGAACCAGGATGATCGAAACAGTCGCCCTGGCCGTGGTTGCCATGGTTGCGGTGTTTTTCGTCGCACTGGGCGCGGCTTCCCTGGTCGTGCCTGCGCGTGCCAGCCGCTTTCTCCTCGGCTTTGCCGACTCCCCGTACAAACACTACGCGGAACTTGCCGCCCGCTTCCTCGTGGGTGGCGCCTTCCTCCTGGCCGCGCCACGCGCGTCCTGGCCCGGCGCTTTCAGTGTGTTCGGCTGGGTACTGGTGGCCACCACGGCTGGCCTTCTGCTCGTGCCCTGGCGCTGGCACCATCGGTTCGCCCGGTGGGCCGTGCCCGAAGCTTTGCGCTTGCTCCCGCTGGTCGGAGCCTCGTCGCTCGTTCTGGGCGGGCTGGTCTTGTGGGCCCTTTTTCGTGGCCCGGATGGAGGTCCAGGTGCCTGAGGTCTTGCTCATCGTCGCGCTGACCACCGCCGCCGGCGCCGGCATCCCGGTCGGCGGCGCGCTCGCGAGCCTCGAACACCTCCGTCCGCGCTGGCTCGAAAACGAACTGCGCCATTTCATCATTGCCTTCGGCGGCGGCCTGCTGCTTGGTGCGGCGTTCCAGGTCCTGTTGCCGCAGGGAACAAGGATGGTGGGCAGTTCATCGCTGGCGGTCAGCGCATTCCTCGCCGGCGGACTGCTGTTCTTCCTGCTCGAACGCAGCCTGGGCCTGCGGCGGCGCGAGTCGCCGCAGCTCACCGGCATGCTGGTGGACTTCGTCCCCGAAAGCATCGCACTGGGTGGTCTGGTGGCCACCAATCCCGACATGGCGATGGTCCTGGCCCTGGTCATCGGCCTGCAGAACCTGCCGGAGGGTTTCAACGCCTATCGCGAGCTGCAGGCGTCCCGGTCGATGGCCCGGGGAAAGCTGATGCTTATGATGGTGCTGCTCGTGCCTCTCGGGCCCATTGCCGGACTTTCCGCCCACTTCGGCCTGGCGGGGCACCCGCGGGCGCTGGGCGTGATCATGCTGCTCGCCGCTGGCGGCCTGGTGTACCTGATGTTCCAGGAGATCGCACCCCAGTCGCGCCTGAACCGGCACTGGGCGCCCCCGCTGGGGGCGGTGCTCGGCGTGGGCATGACGCTGCTGGCGGAGCATTGGATAAGCGCTTGATCGGCGCGCGGCTTAACACGGGTGTTCAGGGCACAAGTCATCTGGCATTGGAGCTCTAGAATGGCCGGTATGAGGATCCTTGTTTTTGGCAACTCCGGTTCCGGCAAGAGCACCCTGGCGACCCGACTGGCCGCGCAGCATGCGTTGGCCCACCTCGACCTCGACGCAATTGTCTGGGAACCGGGCAAGATTGCGGTGCAGCGCCCGGCGCAGGCGATTGCCGCGTCCCTGTCCGACTTCATCTCCAGCCACGAGCGCTGGGTTATCGAGGGCTGCTACGGGGAACTGGTGGAGGCGGCGGCCAGCCACTGCACCGAGCTCGTGTTCCTGAACCCCGGCCTGGACGCCTGCCTGGAAAACAACCTCAGGCGCCCCTGGGAACCCCACAAGTACGCGTCCAAGGATGCCCAGGACGCGATGCTCGACAACCTGCAGGCCTGGGTGGCTGGCTACTACGAGCGGCAGGACCCGTGGTCCTACTCCTTCCACCGCCGCATCTTCGATGCGTTCCAGGGCGCAAAGACAGAGCACGAAGGGCCTGCGCTACAGTGAGCGGGCAGGAGTTCCCGATGTCACTTCAATGCCTGGTTCCCGACCAGATCTGGCATGCCCAGCAGGCGCTTTCGTTTGGCCCGCTGTCGCTCACGACCCGGATGACCGTCGTGCGCCTTCGGGATGGCAGTTTGTGGGTGCATTCGCCGATTTCGCCGACGCCGTCCCTGCTCGGGCAGCTGGCTGCCTTGGGCACGGTTCGTTACGTCCTGGCGCCGAACAAGAGCCATCACCTCTTTTTCCTCCCCTTCCTGGAAGCTCACCCTTCCGCCGAGGGTTTCATTGCCCCGGGGCTGGAAGGCAAACGGCCGGAGCTGGCCAGGTTCCGCGGCATCCCGTCCGACCCACCCTGGTGTAACGACCTGCAGGGCTACTTCATCGAAGGCCTGCCGATCATCAATGAAACGGCCTGGTACCACGCCGCCTCCGGCACCCTGATCCTGACCGACCTGCTTTTTTGTTTTTCGTCGGAAAACCGGGGCCTTACCTCCCTGGCCGCCAGGATCCTGGGCGTACGCGGGAAGCTGGGGATGTCCCGGACGATGAAACTTGCGACCCGCGACAAGCGGGCACTGGCGCGTTCCGTGCAGCCCCTGCTTTCGCTGCCGGTACAACGGGTCGTGGTTGGCCACGACCAGGTCATCGAAGACAAGGCGGGCGAGAAGCTGGCGCAAGCTTTCGCCTGGCTGGGATGAACCCACGGGCATTTTTCGCGACCCCCGAATAACCCCGCCTTTACATCCGGGCGCACGTCCCCGGTAACATCCTCCACGTCGGACCATCACGGGAGTCCCCCATGAAAACCCTGCTCATCGCCCTGCTCTGGTGCCTGCTGTTCGTGCTGGCCTGGCCGCTGGCCATCCTGGTGCTGGTCCTGTGGCCGGTACTGTGGCTGCTAAGCCTGCCCTTCCGCGCGCTGGGCATCGCCGTGGATGCGGTGTTCGCGCTGCTCAAGACCGTCTTGTTCCTGCCGGCACGCCTGTTGGGCTACCGGCCGACCCCTGCCGCGGGCTGAGTACTACCGGGGCAACAGGTCATGACGCCAGAGTCCGCCGTCCTGATGGCCCGCTACAACCACTGGATGAACGACCGCCTGTACGCGGCTGCGGCCACGCTCGACCACGAGACGCTTACTGCCGACAGGGGCGCCTTCTTTGGCTCCCTGCTCGCCACCCTGAACCACATCGCCGTCGCCGACACCATCTGGCTGCACCGCTTCGCCCAGCACGAAGACGGATTCGCCAGCCTGGCAGCCCTTGCTCAGTTCCCCGTGCCTTCGCGCCTGGACCAGCCCCTGGCGCCCGACCTGCCCGGCCTGCGCCAGCAGCGGATCCGGCTGGATGACCTGATCGAAGCCTGGGCCGCTGAGCTGACGCCCGCGCACCTTGCCGGCGACATCACCTACCGCAACATGGCCGGCACGCCCTACTGCCGTCCGTTCGGCGCCTTGCTGCTGCATTTTTTCAACCACCAGACCCACCACCGCGGGCAGGCAACGACCCTGCTCAGCCAAAGCGGCGTGGATGTTGGCGTCACCGACCTGCTGGCCCTGATTCCGTGAACATGCAGTCATGAAGCTCCCTGCCCTTGTCATATCGGCTTCGCTGCTGGTCGCCGGCGTCATCCACCTGCTGCCGGTCATGGGCGTGCTGGGTGCCGATCAGCTGGCAACGCTTTATGGGCTCGACTTCTCCGACCCCAGCCTGGCCATCCTTATGCGGCACCGGGCGGTGCTGTTCGGTTTGCTGGGTGCTTTCCTGGTCGTGGCCGCATTCCGGCCGGCGCTGCAGCCGATGGCGTTTTTCGCCGGGCTGGTAAGCGTCTTCGCCTTCCTGCTGATCGCATGGTCGACCGGCAACTACAACGCCGCGATTGCCGCCATCGTCACTGGCGACGTCGTGGCCCTGGTGGCGCTCGGCATCGGACTCACGACGCAGGCATCGGCCAGGATCAGGGATCCTTCCCGCCGGACCTGAACTCCCACTTCGACCACTGCTCCGGGGACTTTCCACGCATGCTCAACGCCTTCCGCCTGCTCAGCCTCATCGAGGGCCTGTCCCTGATCACGCTGCTCTTCGTCGCGATGCCTGCGCGCTACCAGTTCGGCATTGATTTCGTCTGGCCGGTCGGCATGGCGCACGGGGTGCTGTGGCTGGCGTTCGTGGCGATGTCGCTGCTGGTCAGCCACCTCCAGCGCTGGTCGGTGCTCGCCTGGCTGCTGGCCCTGCTGTGTTCCGTGCTGCCCCTTGGCTTCCTGCTGCTTGACGCCAGGCTCCGCCGCGAAGCGGCCAGGATTCCGGTGGCTGATGCAACTTAGCCAACGCCCAGCCACCGAGTCCGACCTGCCTTTCCTGCTGGCGCTGCGCCAGGAAAGCATGGGCCCGCACCTGGCCGCCGCGGGCCTGCATGGCAGCAGCGACGACTTCATGCTGCGGGTGATGCACCGTTTCGACTGCGCACAGATCGTGCTGGCCGACGGCACCCCCGTCGGGCTGCTGAAGCTGCTGCGCGAGCCCGGCCAGTGGCACGTGCTGCAGATCCAGCTTTCAGAAGGCGTGAGGGGCCAGGGCCTCGGCCGGCGACTGATGGAAGACGTGATGACCGAAGCTGCGCGAGCCGGCGTTCCGGTGGCGCTTTCGGTGCTCAAGGCCAACCCGGCGAAGCAACTCTACGAACGACTCGGTTTCGAGGTCGTGGGCGAAGACGCCCACGAATTCCACATGACAAACCCTTTCCCGGGGAGACGACCATGACCGATATCCAGAAAGCGGTGGAAACCCAGCTGCGCAACATCCAGGCACGCACCGGCAAATCGCTCGATGATCTGTTCGCCATCATCCGCGCCAGCGGGCTGGCGAAACACGGCGAGATCGTCGCTCACCTCAAGGCCGAACTCGGGCTGGGCCATGGGGATGCCAACACCCTGGCCCATGTGGCGAAACAGGCGGCGGCGCCGAAACAGGCCGTAGAAGATCCGCTGGACGCGCTATACACCGGCCCGAAGGCTGCCCTTCGCCCCATCCACGAAGCCCTGCTGGCGAGAATGAGCCCGCTGGGCGAATTCGAGGCGGCGCCCAAGCAGAAATACATCAGCTACCGCCGCAAGAAGCAGTTCGCGATGATCGGCCCGCCCACCAATTCCCGCGTCGAGCTGGGCCTGAACATCAAGGAACTGCCGGACTCCCCGCGGCTGGAGAAACTCCCGCCCGGCAAGATGTGCAACTACCAGGTCAAGCTCACCGACGTGTCGCAGGTCGACGCCGAGTTGGCCGGCTGGATCAAGCAGGCCTTCGCCGCGGCGGGGTAATCGACGGGTCCGAAGGTGGTTGCCCTGCCTGCCCGGGCGCCCTAGGCTTCAGGCTTCGCCAGCCATCCGGAACACGCGATGAAAATCCTGCGCTACGTCCTGGCCTTCCTCGCTGGCGCCCTCGTGGCCGGCTTCGTCGTGGCGGGCTTTGAAGCCCTGGGGCATGCGGTGTATCCGCCGCCGGAAGGCCTCGACCCGGGCAATCTCGAACAGATCAAGGCCGCCGTGGCGGCGATGCCGGTCGGCGCGCTGCTGTTCGTGCTCCTGGCCTGGGTGGCCGGGGCCTATGCCGGCGGGCTGGTGGCGGCGCTGCTCGCGCCGGGCCGGCGCGGCGTGCTGGCGGCGGTGGTGGGGGCCCTGGTCCTGGCCGCCGTGGTCGCCAACCTGGCGATGATCCCGCATCCGCTCTGGTTCGCCGGCGTGGCCATCGTGGCGGTGCTGGCCAGCACCAGCCTGGCCGTGTTGGCCGGACGGCGCCGCGACCGCGCCGCGGCGGGAGCCTGAGCCATGTCGCCACAGGACATCCTCGACTTCTGGTTCGAACAGACCCCACCGGAACGCTGGTGGAAGGTTGACGCCGGGTTCGACGCGCTCATCCGCGACCGCTTCCTCGGCGTGCTGCGGCAAGCCGCCGCCGGCGAGCTGTACAGCTGGCGCGGCAACGCCCGCGGCCGGCTGGCCGAGATCATCGTGCTCGACCAGTTCCCCCGCAACATCCACCGCGGTACGCCCGGCGCCTTTGCCTGCGACCCGGTTGCGCTGGTGCTGGCCCAGGAAGCCGTTGCCGCCGGCACGCTGGCCGCGCTGACGCCCACCGAACGCAGCTTCCTGCTGCTGCCCTACATGCACAGCGAATCGGCGCGCATCCATGAAATCGCGGAAGTGCTGTACCGCGAACACGCGCCGGCGAACAACCTGGACTTCGAGCTCCGGCACAAGGCCATCATCGACCGCTTCGGGCGTTACCCGCACCGCAACAAGATCCTGGGCCGCGAGTCGACGGCCGAAGAAGTGGAATTCCTCTCGCAGCCTGGCTCCAGTTTCTGACACCCAAGGGGACACCGGTGGACGAACCGTTGCATGAAGGTCTCAGGTCGGCCCTGGAACCCCTGCTGGTGCAGAAGCAATTGCGCGCCGCGCTCGAACTGCCGGGCGACAGCTACTGGCACCACCGTCCACAGCGAAATTTCCCGCCCGCCACGATCCGGGACCCCGGGCAGTACGCCGGCGGCGAACGACTGTCGCTGGCGATCACCCAGACCAACCTGCCCGCCCGCGAGCAGCGCGCGCTTGTAGGCAAGTGGTGCGAGCTGCTGCCGAGCCTCGGCGAGGTGCGCACGCTCTGGTTCCACAGCAAGGTTACGCAGGAAATCTTCGAAGCCGCCTGCGCCATGCCAGGGCTGCAGGGCCTGTACGTGAAGTGGAGCGCCATCACCACGCTGGCGCCCCTGGCCGGCCACCGTGCGCTGTCGCACTTCCACCTGGGCGGCGCGCCGTCGGCGACCGGCCTGGAGGCACTGGCAACGCTGCCGGCGCTGGTCGACCTGGAGCTGCACAACGTGCGCGAGTCGGCCGACCTTGCTTTCCTGCAGGGGTTGCAAGGCCTGCGCGCGCTGGGCCTGGCCGGCGACTCAAACAGCATCAAACCGCTGAAGATCCCCTCCCTGGCAGCGCTGGCGAACTTGCGAGAAGTCGAGCGCCTGAGCCTGCACACGGTCCGCGTCGACGACGGCTCGCTGGCGCCGCTGGCGGCGATGCAGAAACTGCGCTGGCTGTCACTGGCAAACGTGTTCCCGATGGAGGAGCTCGCGCGCCTGGCCGGCCGCCGCCCCGACATCGACTGCGACCTGTTCGTGGCAAGCAACGGGCCGGTGGCTTCGATCGCCTGCAAGAAATGCCGGCAATACACGCTGCACATGACCACCGGCAAGGGCAAACCCTGGCTTTGCGAAACCTGCGACGCCGACCGGCTGGCCAGGCACGTCGCCGCCTTTGAAACCTTGCGTGCCGGCGCAGGCGCCGCATGACCCCGCCGCGGCGCTATCGCGCTTTCATCAGCTACAGCCACACCGACGCCGCGGCGGCGCGCTGGCTCCAGCGTGCGCTCGAACGCTATCGCCCGCCTGCGGCACTGCGGGCCAGCAAGCCCGACCTGCCGGCCCGCCTTTATCCGGTGTTCCGCGACCAGGATGAGCTTGCCTCGGCCCACGACCTGTCGGACTCGATCTGCCAGGCGATGGATGATTCCGAGGCCCTTGTGGTGATCTGCTCCCCGGCGGCGGCGGCCTCGCGCTGGGTCAACGAAGAGATCCGCCATTTCCGTGCGTCGGGCCGCGGCCATCGGATCTTCTGCTATCTCGTCGCCGGCCAGCCCGACATTCACTCGACGCAGTGCGCCTTCCCGACGGCGCTGCTGCACGACGAACAGGGCAAGCTGCTGCACGAACCGCTGGCCGCCGACGCCACGCCCGCCGGCGACGGGCGCCGCAACGCCATGCTCAAGATCGCCGCCGGCCTGCTCGACGTCGGCGTGGATGAACTCAAGCGCCGCGACGCCCAGCGCCAGGCACGCACCTGGGCCGGCGTGGCCGTGGCGTCGCTGGCGGTGGCGGCGATGACGGTGGGGCTGGCGCTGTACGCCTTCAAGTCCAAACAGGAATCGGAGATGCGTCGCCAGCAGGCCGAGGCGCTGATCGGCTTCATGCTTGGCGACCTGCGCAGCAAACTCGAGCCGATCGGCAAGCTCGAGCTTCTCGACTCGGTCGGCGACGAAGCCATGGGTTATTTCGCCACGCTTGGTGAACGCGGCACGTCCAGCGAATTCCTGGCGCGGGCGGTGGCGCTCAAACAGATCGGCGACGTGCGCTTCAACCAGGGCAAGCTCGAAGCCGCGCTGGCCTCCTTCGAACAGGCGCTGGCACAGGCCCGACAGTTGCACGAAGCCGAGCCCGACAACAACGACTACCTGTTCGAACTCGGCCAGGCCGAATTCTGGGTCGGCTACGTGGCCTGGGAACGCGGCCAGCTCGACAAGGCCGAGACCGCGATGCACAACTACCTGCGCCACAGCCTGGCGCTGCAGCACCGCGAGCCCGGCAACAGCGACTACAACCTGGAACTGTCCTACGCCTATTCGAACCTGGGCAGCCTGTCGCGCGCCCGCGGCGACAGCAAGACCGCCCTGGCCTACTTCGGCCTGTGCCGCGACATCACCGAGCAGGAACTCGCCCGCAACCCCGGCGACCCGGACCTGACCATCGCGCTGGCGGAAACCTGGTCCTGGATCGGCTCCACGCGCTTCGACGACGGCGACCTCGCGGGCGGCGAACAAGGTTTCGCCGAAGTCTCGCGGCTGCTGCAATCGCTTCACGAGCGCGGCGACAACGTCCACGCCACCTATTTGCTCGGCCGGAATCTGGTCTTCCAGGCCAATGCCCAGCTTGGGCTCGGCCACGCCGACCTGGCCTCGCCCCTGGTCGAGCGCGGCGCCGACATCTTCAGCCGGCTCACGGCCCGCGACCGGCAGAATGCCTCGTGGTCACGAAGTGCCCACTGGGTCGGGCTTACCCGGCTTGGCCTCACCGCCCCGGCAAAGTGGACGGCCGCGCAGGCACGGGAGCTCGACGACCTGGTCGCGGGCATGGAAAACCTGTCCGCCCAGGACCCCAGCAACGCCGCCGCCGTGGTGGACCTGTCCCATGGGCTGCGGCTGAAGGCACTGCGGGCGCTCGCGACCGGCGACGTGGCAGGCGCCCGGCGGGTGGCGGCCGACGCCCACCGGCGCATGTCCGACCTGGTCGCCGGCACCGACTATTCGGCCCAGCGCCTGGCGGAGCTGGCCCGCACCGCCGAGGTCCTGGGCACCACCCAGGCAGCGGGCGGCGACCACGCGGCCGCACAGGCCACCTGGACCGCGGCGGCCCGGCTGCTGGACCGCCAGGAGCAGCAGACCTTCGAGTTCCACCCCGTGCGCCGGCTCCTGGCCATCAACCTTGGCCAGTCCGCGCGCCTTGTGACGTTGCAACAGGTGCTGGACCAAGCCGGTTACCGCGATCCCCGAATGGAACCGGCCTACACCCTCACCGGCGCCTTCGCGCCGGAACAAGACACAACTACAAGAGGATCCACCCATGCGCCGTAGTGAATTCGTGCCGCTGTTCCTGCTGCTCGCCATGCTCGCCCAGCCCGTCCTCGCCCAGGGTGCCGGGGGCAACGACTTCAAGGTCGAACTCGACCCCGCCACCTGCACCTTCAGCGGCGGCTCGGACGGTGCCGGCAACGTCGACGTGACCTCGAACACCGGCAGCAAGAAGATCCAGGTCCGCCTTACCGACCAGGGCTACGGTATCGCCGACGTCACCTTTTCCGGGGAAGGCCAGGACCAGATGTCCTTCTCGGGCGGTGGCCAGTCCCACGTGGTCAACATCTTCAACCGCAATACCGGGCCGGCCGACGTGAAGTACTCGGTCATCGTCGAGAACCAGGCCACCGGCGAAACCCGCGACTGCGACCCGCGCATCATCAACCGCTGACCGACCGCCTGCGTTCGCGCGGGCTGTCGCCATGCACGCCGGCCACCGCCCGCCCGGAAGGGTCGGCGGCGGCTGCGAACGTGGCATCCCAGGCGATCGCCGCCGGTGACGAACAGGCGATCGACTTGCCACCCGGCACCGTGCGCGCGCAGGCGTCGCCGGGGAAACTGCGTTCGAACAGGTCGCGGTACCAGTACGCTTCCTTGCTGGCCGGCGGATTCACCGGGAAACGCAGCGGCGCCTCGGCCAGCATCGCGTCGCTGACGCGGGCCTCGGCCAGGGCCCTGAGGCCGTCGATCCAGCCGTAGCCGACGCCGTCGCTGAACTGTTCCTTCTGCCGCCAAAGGATGTCGTCGGGCAGCGCGCCTTCGAAGGCTTCGCGCAGCATCGCCTTTTCCATGCGGTCGGGCCCGCAGCGTTTTGCCTCGGCGTCGAGAGACATCGCCAGGGCAAGGAACTCCAGGTCCAGGAACGGCACCCGCGCCTCCACGCCCCAGGCCATCATCGCCTTGTTCGCGCGCAGGCAGTCGAACTGGTGCAGGGCGTCGATCTTGCGCACTCGGCGTGGAACTCGCGCGCATCCGGGGCCTTGTGGAAGTACAGGTAGCCGCCGAAGATTTCGTCGCTGCCCTCGCCGCTGAGCACCATCTTCACGCCCATGGCCTTGATGCGCCGCGCCAGCAGGTACATCGGCGTCGAAGCGCGCACGGTGGTGACGTCGTAACTTTCGATGTGCCGGATCACCTCCGGCAGCGCGTCCACGCCTTCCTGGAAACCATAGGTGAAACCGTGGTGCACCGTACCCAGCGCCGCCGCGGCGCGTTCGGCCGCCGCCAGATCCGGCGAACCCGGCAGACCGATCGCGAAACTGTGCAGGCGCGGGTACCAGGCTTCGCTGCGGTCGTCGTCCTCCACCCGCTGGCGCGCGAACTTCGCCGCGCAGGCCGCCACCAGCGATGAATCCAGGCCGCCGCTGAGCAGCACGCCATAGGGCACGTCGGTCATCATCTGCCGGTGCACGGCCTGTTCGAAGGCCTCGCGCAGCGCCGCCGGCGTGGTGGTGACGCCGCGCGTGGCCTCGTAGTCACGCCAGGGCTGCGGATGGAAACGGCGCAGTTCGCCGGTGCTGCTGTCGTAGACGTGCCCCGGCGGAAACGCCGAAACGTCGGCGCACAGTCGCGCCAGCGCCTTCATTTCCGAGGCCAGCCACAGCCGGCCGTCGCCGTCGTGGCCCCAGTAAAGTGGGCAGACGCCCAGCGGGTCGCGCGCCACCACCAGCCGCTTCGCCGCCGCGTCCCACAGCGCAAACGCGAAGATGCCATTGAGCTTCGCCACCGCGTCCGGACCCTCCTGCCGGTACAGCGCGTTGATGACCTCGCAGTCCGAGCCGCTGATGAACTCGTAGGGCATCGCCAGGCCATCGGCGAGTTCGCGGTGGTTGTAGATCTCGCCGTTCACCGCCAGCGCCAGCTGGCCGTCGGCCGAACGAAGTGGCTGGGCGCCGCCGGCGGGATCGACGATGGCCAGGCGCTCGTGCACCAGCAGGCAGGCCGGCGATTCGAACACGCCCGACCAGTCGGGGCCGCGGTGCCGCTGCAGCGCCGACAGCGACAGGGCCAGCGGCCGCAGGCCACGCAGGTCGGCACCGGGGCGGGCGTCGTGGACGCCGAGGATGGAACACATGGGCAGGTCTCCTTGGAATTTCATTCGCGCAAAAGGAAACGGCCCGCACTGGGGTCAGTGCGGGCCGTCGGGACTGGGGCAGTTTTTTAGTGGTGCGCGCCTAGTCGTCGACCCGCGAAGGGGGACGATTATTGTTATTGGCGTTGTTCACGAAGATCGCGCGCATGGGCCGAGCATAGGCATGGGCCGCACGCCCGCGCAAGCACCCCGTGGCGGCGGGCGCCCGCTTCGGCCATCCTTGGCCTTTCGCCACCAGCCCCGGAGCCGCACGCATGCGCAAGACCGCCCGAGTATTCATTCGCCTGCTTGCGGTCGTGCTCATCCTGGTCCTGGTCGCGGTGTTCGCCGGCTACTGGGCCATGCGCGGCAGCCTGGCCACGCTGGAAGGCGACCTGGCCCTGCCCGGGCTATCGGCGCCGGTGACGGTCAGCCGCGACGCCCTGGGCATCGTCACCATCGATGCAGCCAACGAAGTAGACGCCGCCCGGGCCCTGGGCTTCGTGCACGCGCAGGAACGTTTCTTCGAGATGGACCTGCTGCGGCGCTCGGCGGCCGGCGAACTGTCGGCGCTGTTCGGCGAGATCGCGATCGACCGCGACAAGCAGGTGCGCGTGCACCGCCTGCGGGCGCGCCTGCGCGAACACCTGGGCCAGATCGCCGGCGACCGCCTGCCCGCGCTCGAGGCCTACCGCGATGGCGTCAACGCCGGCGTGCTGGCCCTGGACGGCACGCCCTGGCCCTACCTGCTGCTGCGGGCCGATCCGCAGCCGTGGACGGTGGAGGACACCGCACTGGCCGGCTACGCGATGTTCTTCGACCTGCAGGACGAATCGAACTCGCGCGAACTGGCGCTGTGGCGCATCCGCGAAGTGCTGCCGGCGCCGCTCTACGACCTGGTCGCCACCGACGGCAGCGAGTGGGACGCACCGCTGTTCGGCGAACCGCGCGGCAATCCCGCCCTGCCCGGCGTCGACGAAGTGGACCTGCGTACGCTGCCCATGCCCGAAAAAAACGGCGATTACGCCGTGTCCGAACCGGCCGCCCCCGGCAGCAACAACTTCGCCGTCGCCGGCAGCCGCACGAGCGATGGCCGTGCCATCGTCGCCAACGACATGCACCTGGGCCTGGGCGCACCGAACATCTGGTTCCGCGCGCGCCTGCGTTATCCCGATGCGCGCGCACCCGGCGGCCAGGTCGATGTCAGCGGCTTCACCCTGCCCGGCATCCCGGCGGTGATCGTCGGCAGCAATGGCCACGTCGCCTGGGGCTTCACCAACAGCTACGGCGACTGGCTGGATTTCTACCGCGTCGAGTTCACCGATGCCGACAGGCTGCGCTACCGCGTGCCCGGCGGCGAAGCCGTGCTGCGCACCGACAGCGAGTGGATCGAAGTGAAGGGTGGCAAGCCGGTCGAACTCAAAGTGCGCGAGACCCGCTGGGGCCCGATCACGGTCGATCTGGAAAACGGCGATGCCCTGGCGCTGCGCTGGACCGCCCAGCTGCCCGGCGCCCTGAACTTCGGCCTGGCCGACATGGCCTTCGCCGGCAACCTCGACCAGGGCCTGGCCGTGGCCGACGTTGCCGGCATCCCGGCCCAGAACCTGCTGATGGCCGACCGCCATGGCCGCATCGCCTGGCGCCTGACCGCCCAGCTGCCCGAACGCGCCGGCGACTGTGCGCCCGCACAGCCGCTGCGGGTTGAACAGGCCTGCCGCTGGGCCGGCTGGCTGGCGCCCACCGAAAACCCCAGCCTGGTGGACCCGGCGGACGGCGTGTTGTGGACCGCCAACGCGCGCGTGGTCGACGGCGAGGCGCTGGCCCTGGTCGGCGACGCCGGTTACGCCAACGGCGCCCGCGCCCGCCAGATCCGCGACACGCTGCGCGCGGGTTCGGGCTTCAGCGAAGCCGACCTGCTGGCCCTGCAGCTCGACAACCGCGCCCTGTTCCTGCAGCGCTGGCATGCGCTGCTGCAGGCCGAAGCCAGCCGCGGCGGCGACGCCGACCTGCAGGCCCTGGCCGAAGCCAGCGCCGACTGGACCGGCCGCGCCAGCGTCGATGCCGTGGACTACCGCATCGTCCGGGCCTGGCGCCTGGCGGTGATCGAACGCATCCAGAACGGGCTGATGGCGCCGGCCCAGGCCGCGCTGGGCGAGGACTTCGTGATGCCCGATCTGCCCCAGGCCGAAGCCTTCGCCTGGCCACTGGTGCAGCAGCGGCCGGCGCACCTGCTGCCGCGCAAGTTCGCCAGCTGGGACGCGCTGCTGGCAGACGCCGCGCGCGATATCCGCGGCCAGCTCGAGGAAGCCGGCCCGCTGGCGGACCGAAACTGGGGCGAACGCAATACCGCGCGCATCTGCCACCCGCTGGCGGGCGCCCTGCCCGGCCTGCTGCAGGGCCTGCTGTGCATGCCGGCCGAGCCGCTGCCCGGCGACGGCAACATGCCGCTGGTGCAGGCGCCGGGTTTCGGCGCCAGTGAACGCATGGTGGTCTCGCCGGGACGCGAGGCCGAGGGTTTCGCGCACATGCCCGGCGGCCAGTCCGGGCACCCGCTGTCGCCGTTCTGGGGCGCGGGCCACGCGGCCTGGGTTCGCGGCGAAGCCACGCCCTTCCTGCCCGGCGAGCCCGCGCACGTGCTCAGGCTCAGCCCCTGAAACGTGAACCAGTTCACATTTCCGCAGGCAGAACCTGACAGCCGTCACTAAATGGTCCATAAACGGGGCGCTGCCCCGGCTCGCTCCGCCGGGACAGGGACGGAGAGATCGCCGTCAGGGGGAGCGGTCTACCGCACCGAACTTCTTTTCGGCGAGGTAGGTTGGATGGACATGTTAGTGAACGGGCTGGCGATATGCCGCCAGCTGATGTTGCAGCGCCAGGCGGCGGCCGTGCTCAAGGCCGTGCGCGCCCTGGACGCCACGCAGCGCAAGACCACCGCGGACCAGACCCTGGCGGAAATCCAGGCGGCTTCGGTCCTGCCCCACCCGCATTGGCACGGCGCCAGCGAATCGATGCTCTACCGACCCTGGAGCCCCGTGGCTTCGGTGACGGCCGGGCGCGTGCGCGACCGGTCCATACAGCTGCGCCAGCGTTCCGTGGCGCTGTGGCTGGCGGTGGTCTACCACGAAACCCGGCAGACGCCGCACACGGGCCTGCAGGCCGTGCACCGGCAGGTGCTGGGCATCCTGCGCGAACTGCGTGAGTCGGCGCAGGTCACGCCGGCGGCGGAACAGGCCTGGTTCAAGGCCGCGGCCTGAACCAGACGGACGACCAGGGGAACACCGGGGAGGACGTGCGGGAGGATCAGGCGAGCAGCAGGCGTTCGACGATGGCTCGGTAAAGCGCGGGGAGGCGCTCGAGTTCTTCGACAACGACGTGTTCGTTGACCTTGTGGATGCTGGCGTTGATGGGCCCCAGCTCCACCACCTCGGCGCCGAGAGGCGCGATGAAGCGGGCGTCCGAGGTGCCGCCGCCGGTGTTTTCTTCCGGCACCAGACCCAGCTGTTCGCTGATGACCGCGCGCGCGGCCGCGCGCAGCCGGCCTTCGCCGGTGAGGAAGGGTTCGCCGCTTCGGTGCCAGTGCAGCGCGTAGTCCAGGCCGTGGCGGTCGAGCACGGCGTGCACTTCCGATTCCAGGCCTTCAGCGGTCCAGCCCGGATTGAAGCGGAAGTTGAACTGCAGCTCGCAGTCGCCCGGGATGACGTTGTTGGCGCCGGTGCCGGACTGGATGTTCGAGATCTGGAAGCTGGTGGGCGGGAACTCCGGATAGCCCTCGTCCCAGGCGCGCGCGCTGAGTTCGGCCAGCGCCGGCAGCGCCTGGTGGATCGGATTGCGGGCCTTTTCCGGATAAGCCACGTGGCCCTGGATGCCCTTCACCCGCAGCCGGCCCGACAGCGAGCCGCGGCGGCCGACGCGCAGCAGGTCGCCCAGCGCGGCTTTCGACGAAGGTTCGCCGGTGATGCAGAAGTGGATCGGCCGGCCTTCTTCCTTGAAGCGCCGGGCGACCTGGCGCACGCCATCGATGGCGTCGCCCTCCTCGTCCGAGGTCAGCAGGATGGCCAGCGTACCCGGGTGCTCCGGGTGCGCCGCGACGAACTCTTCGGCCGCGATAACGAACGCGGCGACGCTGCCCTTCATGTCGGCGGCACCGCGGCCATAGAGCACGCCGTCGCGTTCGCTGGGCTCGAACGGGTCGCTGTCCCAGGCCTCGCGCGGGCCCGGCGGCACCACGTCGGTGTGGCCAAGCAGGCAGAACACGTCGCCGCCCTGGCCATGCGTGGCCCAGAGGTTGCGCACCTCGCCGGCGTCGAGCCATTCAATGCGGAAACCGGCGCGCGCCAGGCGCTGCGCCACCAGGTCCTGGCAGCCCGCGTCGTCCGGGGTCACCGAACGCCGGGAAATCAGCTCGCGCGCCAGGGCCAGGACCTCGCTCACTTGCCCACCCCAAAGCGCTGCTTGAAGCCATTGTCGCTGAAGCCGACGCTGACCTGGCCGTCGTCGGTCACCACCACCGGGCGTTTGACCAGGGCTGGGTGCTCGCGCAGCAGCAGCGTCCACTCCGGGTCGGACGCCGGCGACTTGCGGCCTTCGGGCAGCTGCCGCCAGGTGGTCGAGGCCTTGTTCACGAGCTTCTCCCAGCCGCCCAGCGACGCCGCCCAGGCCTTGAGCGTGGCCGGGGGCAACGGGTTGGCGCGATAGTCGACGAACTCATGCGGCACATCGAAACGCTTGAGCCAGTTGCGCGCCTTGCGGCAGGTGTCGCATTTGTTCAGTCCGTAGATCGCCGTCATGCCGGCAGCTCCTCGTGCCTATTTTGCCTGCTGGCCACCGATGTGGCGGGAAAGGAAACCCAGCAGCCGCCGGTAATACTCGGTCCGATGCTCTTCCTTGTAAAACCCATGACCCTCGTTCTTGTAGACCAGGGACTCAACCGGCACGCCGGCCTTGCGAAGCGCGCTTTCCATCAGCTCGGTGTGTTCGACCGGCGCGACGCGGTCTTCCCCTCCCGCGGCCAGGAATACCGGCGCCTTGATCCGATCGGCCAGCCGCGTCGGCGAGACGGCGGACAGGCTGCCAGCCTCACCGATCCACTGGCTGGTGAAGTTGGACATGAAGCGGCTGTCGCGCTTGTCCTGGCGCACCATCAGGTCCAGGTCGTACACGCCGACATAACCGGCCGCGCAGGCATACAGGTCCGGTTCGCGGGCCGCGCCCATCATCGCGGCGTAGGCGCCGTAGCTGCCGCCGTATATGCAGATGCGTTCCGGGTCGGCGATGCCCTGCTCGATGGCCCACCGGGTGGCGTCGGTCACGTCGTCCTGCATGGCCTTGCCCCACTGCTGGGCACCCGCTTCCTGGAACCCCCGGCCGTAGTTGCCCGAGCCCCGGAAGTTGACTTGCAGCACGGCATAACCGGCACGGGCCAGGAGCTGCGCTTCGGTGTCGAAGCCAAGCTGGTCGAAGGCGCCGTAGGGGCCACCGTGCACGTAGACGACGGCGGGCAGGTTCTTGCCCCCGGAACCCGGCGGGAGAGTGAGGAAGCCGTGCAGGTCGAGACCATCGCGCGCCTTCAGGGTGACCGGCCTGACCCCGCCCATGGTCTCGGGGTCGATCCACTGGCGGCGGCTGAGCAGGTAACCGGCCTTCCGGTTGGTGACGTCGAACAGGTAGAAGTCGCCCGGGTTGTTGCCGGCGGTGACCTGAACCAGCGCGAGCTTGCCGTCGCGGGTGGTGGAGGTGACGTAGACCGCCTGGCCCGGGAACGCGGCCTGCAGCATCGTGTACAGCTTCGCCTCCGGCGACGCCGGGTCGAAGAAGCGCTGCTCGACCTTGTCACCCAGGTACTGGGCGCCCACCGGGATACCCCGGTCGCCCAGGCTGTAGAGCACCACATAAGGATCCACGACCTCGTGCTGCAGCAGCGGGCGGCGTTCGCCGGTGCGGGTGTCGAAGGCCACGATCGCATCGGGCGCCTTCCGGCTGTCCGAACGCAGGTAGGCGACCTGGTTGTCCGCCGAGAAGCCCACCGGGATATCCACCCGGCCGGTCTCTTTCTCGTTGTTGATCAGCGCCCACTCGTCGCCTTCGCCCTTGCGGTGGTAGAGCATGCTGGCGTTGTCCTGGCCATAGCCACGCACAAAGCGCACCTCGCGGGCGTGGTCGACCGTGAAGTTGCCGCGCTGCACAGGCGAACGGGCCACCGGCCGGCGCTTGCCGTTGCGCACGTCCATGATCTCGACGCGGGTGTAGGGGTCGTCGTGGAACGGCCAGACCTCGATCAGCACATCGTGCTCTTCATCGGGCAGGGCATCGAGCAGGTAGGCCGCCACCGATTCCTGGGTACGGGTCTGGATGCGCGAACCAGGACCGGACCCAACCGCGCGGTAGCCCACCAGCAGTTCGACGTTCTTGCCATCGGCATCGACGCCGAATATTTCGCCGGTGGCGCTGGGGGTGTCGTCCATTCCGAAGTTTTCGGCCATCGACAGCAACAGGCGCGTGTCGTTGACCCACTCGAAGTCCTCGATGTGGGTGTCCTTGCCCAGGGCAAACTGCGCCGTTACGTCGTTGCCGTCGCGACGCATCACCACCAGTCCGGTCCGGTCGCCTAGCGGAACCGTGGCGGCATAGTACTCACCGGTGGGCGACAGCTTGATGTCGCTGAAGCTGTCGAGCTTGGTGAAGCCGGCCAGGTCGACCTGGGCCAGGGCCGGGCCGGCCGCCAGCAGGCAGGCGGCCAGCAACCAGGTGGCCAATCGGAAATTGGAGTGCATCGCGGCGTTCCTGTGGGGGGACGGCCCTACTCTACCGCCCCGCGCAGGAGTTCATTGACAGAAGTTTTCGCACGCGTCTTGGCATCCACCTGCTTGACGATCACCGCGCAGTACAGCGAGTACTTGCCGTCGGCCGAAGGCAGCGACCCCGACACCACCACGCTGCCGGCGGGGATGCGGCCCTGGGTGATTTCGCCGGTGGCGCGGTTGTAGATGCGCGTGGACTGGCCCAGGAACACCCCCATGCCGATGACGCTGCCCTTTTCGACGATCACGCCTTCCACCACTTCGGCGCGGGCGCCGATGAAGCAGCCGTCCTCGATGATGGTCGGGCTGGCCT
>NZ_CAXBJS010000041.1:0-19740 GCF_963976025.1 uncultured Arenimonas sp. | reverse complement strand
ACAACACCGTGGTGCCCAGCTCCGGCAAGGTGCTGACCGGCGGTGTCGACGCCAACGCGCTGCATCGCCCGAAGCGTTTCTTCGGCGCGGCCCGCAACGTCGAGGAAGGCGGTTCGCTGACGATCATTGCGACTGCCCTCGTTGAGACGGGCTCGAAGATGGACGAGGTGATCTACGAAGAGTTCAAGGGCACCGGCAACTCCGAAGTGCACCTGGACCGCCGCATCGCCGAAAAGCGCGTTTACCCGGCCATCAACATCAACCGCTCCGGCACCCGCCGCGAAGAGCTGCTGATCGAACCGGACATGCTGCAGAAGATCTGGATCCTCCGGAAGCTGCTGCACCCGATGGACGAGCTGGCCGCGATGGAGTTCCTGCTGGAAAAGATGAAGAACACCAAGTCCAACGACGAGTTCTTCAGTTCGATGAAGCGCTGAGCCCCGCTTTTGTGGGAGGGACCCCGGTCCCGAAGCGCGAAAAGAAAAAGCCGGCCCCAGGGCCGGCTTTTTCGTGGCCGCGCGGTGGCGGGCTCAGCCGCCCAGGCGCGGGTCGAGCGGGGTGAGCAGGCGCAGTGTCGGCGACGCCGGCGTACCGTTGTCGGCCAGCTCCTGTACCGGGGCGTCCCCGGCCAGGGCCTCGCCCAGCCAGGCCGGCGCCTCCATCGGCACCGGGTAAACGCGCTCCCAGCCGGCGCGCGGCGGCGAAAAAGCCGGCGGCGTGTACTTGACCGGGATGCGTACAAGGCCAGTCGGCACGCCCTCGAACCGCCAACGGCGTGCGGCGGCCTGGGTCGCCCGCGCGAACAGGCTGGCGATACGAGGTGCATGGCTGCCGATGTCCTGGCCGCTCAGGTGCAGGTACTCCACCGCCAGGTCCACGGGAACCCCTTCCTCGTCCACGCGCGCCACCAGCAGGACCGTCGCGCCAACCCCGTAGCGCACGGCATCCTCAGGATAGTACGGCCGGTTCTTTATGCCCGACGGGAGACGCCGGGCTTGCTTCGGGTCCAGGAAATCCGCCTGTTCGATGGCGAAATGCGCGGTCTTGTTCGCATCGTCGCGCACGGCAGCAAGATGCAGGCGCATGGGGCTGCTGGCGTTGACCGCCTTGCCGTCCTCGATGACCGGCTGGAAACGCCAGCTGCGGATTTTCTGCAGGTAGCCCTCCATCACCGCCTCGCCCATCCACTCAGCGTCCTCCAGCTTCACGTCAACCACCTGGCCTTCCGGGCCAATGGTCAACCGGCCGTCAACCGTGGCCGTGAAGCGCGCCGTGTCGGCCGCCTGGGTGATACCCGCCAGGGCCAGCAGCAGGCTGGCCATCCAGAGTTTCATGCCGGTGTCTCCGAAAATCGTGTGGGCGCAAGTAAAGCATCCGGCCCATGACCGTTCAACGGCAGCACCTCCGGGGCATAATCCCCGCATGCACGATTCCAGCGGTTTCCTCGCCCTGTTGCTGGTCTTCCTCATCGCCGCGGTGATCGCGGTGCCGCTGTTCCGTCGGCTGGGCCTGGGCGCGATCCTGGGTTACCTGGCGGCCGGCGTGGCGATCGGCCCGGACGGGCTGTCGCTGGTGCCCGACCCCGACGACGTGCTGGCCGCGTCCGAGCTGGGCGTGGTGATGCTGCTGTTCGTGATCGGCCTGGAGCTGAGCCCGGCGCGCCTGTGGGTGATGCGGCGCAAGGTGTTCGGCACCGGTGGCCTGCAGGTGTTTGTTTCGGCCGCGGCCATCGCCGCCATCGCGGCGCTGGGCGTGGATGGCTGGAAGGCGCCGCTGGTTATCGGCATGGGCCTGGCCTTGTCGTCCACCGCGGTGGGCCTGCAGCTGCTGGCCGAACGCAAGGAGCTGACCACCGAACACGGGCGCGTGGCGTTCGCGATCCTGCTCTTCCAGGACCTCATCGCCATCCCGCTGCTGGCGGCGATCCCGCTGCTGGGCGCGGCCAAGGCGCTGGAACGTTCGGCGCCGCCGCTCGACAGCGTGGTGATCGCGGTCGGCGCGATCCTGGCGGTCGTGATCGGCGGGCGGTTCCTGCTGCGCCACCTGCTGCGGGTGGTGGCCAAGGCGCGGTCGGTGGAAGTGTTCACCGCCAGCGCGCTGCTGGTGGTGGTGGGCAACGCCTGGATCATGGACCAGGCCGGGCTGTCGATGGGCCTGGGCGCCTTCCTGGCCGGCGTGCTGCTGGCCGAGTCGGAGTTCCGGCACGAACTTGAATCGCATATCGAACCCTTCAAGGGCCTGTTCCTGGGCCTTTTCTTCATCGCCATCGGCATGAGCATCGACCTGGACGTGATTGCCGACCAGCCGGCGATGATCGCCGGCGGCGTGCTGGGCCTGCTGACGCTCAAGATCCTGGTGCTGCTGGCGGTGGGTCGCTTCACCGGCGGCCTGGACTGGCGCCAGGCCGTGCAGCTGGGCGCCGTGCTGGCGATGGGCGGTGAGTTCGGCTTCGTGGTGTTTGCCGAAGCGCTGAAGGCCGGACTGATGGATGCGCAGCTGCGCGACCAGCTGTTCGTGGTCATCGGCCTGTCGATGGCAGCGACGCCGCTGATCCTGCTGGTGGTGGCGCGCTGGCTGCGCGAACACCCCTCGGAAGAGAAAAAACGCGAGCCCGACGACATCGACCACGACCATCCGCGCGTGATCATCGCCGGCTTCGGCCGGGTCGGGCAGATCGTCGGGCGCATGATGCGCGCGCAGAAGATCCCCTTCACCGCGCTGGAGAACAGCGCCGACCAGGTGGATGTTTCCCGCCGCTTCGGCACCAAGATCTACTACGGCGACCCGGCCCGCGCCGACCTGCTGCGCGCGGCGCACGCCGACCGCGCCGAGGTCTTCGTGCTGACCACCGACGACCCGGACGCGAACGTTCGCACCGCGCGCCTGGTGAAGCGCATGTACCCGCACCTGAAGGTGTTCGCCCGCGCGCGCAACCGCCAGCATGCCTTCCGGCTGATGGACCTGGACGCCGAAGTCACCCGCGAAACCTTCCATTCCAGCCTGGTGATGGGCCGCAAGGTGATGGAGGCCCTGGGCGTGCCGGCCGAAGAGGCCGAACGCAATACCGAACGGTTCCGCCAGCACGACGAACTGCTGCTGCGCCGCCAGCACCTGGTTTACGACGACGAGGCCGCGCTGGTGGCGTCATCGCAGGAAGCGCTGGTGGACCTGGAAACCCTGTTCGAAGCCGACCTGAGCCCCGACGAAGCCGCCGAAGACGACGGCGACGCCGGGCGTTAGCGCGGCCTAGTCGCGCTCGCGCAGGAAACGCGCCAGCGACGGTGGGCCGGCGCGGCCGGGTTCGAACTCGGCGGCAACGTCCACGAATCCGCGCAGCACCGCCAGGTCGTGCGGCGTGCGGCCCAGGGTGTCGCGGGCCTGGCGGTCGGCGCCTTCGCGCAGCAGGCGCTGCACCACGCGCGCCAGGCCGTGCATCGCGGCCAGGTGCAGGGGCGTGAGGCCGCGCTGGTCGGCGGCATCCAGGGCAACCCCTTCGGCCAGCAGGCGCTCGAGTCCGGCCAGCAATACGTCTTCGTCGCAGGCGGTGCCGGGCTCGGCGCGCGCGCCAAGCAACAGCAGCAGCGGCGTCTGGCCGGCGGCGTTGGGCGCGTCGGGCTCGACGTCGGCCAGCAGCAGCACGTCCATCAGCGCCAGCACGCGCTGGCGGTCGCGCGAGGAAAACGCGTGCAGGGCCGCGCAGTGCAGCGGCGACAGGCCCTGGGCGTCGCGAGCCTCGGGGTCGGCGCCGTGGGCAAGCAGGCGCGAAATGAGCTCGGGCTGGCCCAGCGCGGCGGCCAGCATCAGCGGCGTCACTTCACCCGGCAGCGGCAGGTCGGGTTCGGCGCCGGCGCGCAGCAGGCGGTCGACCACGCCGACGTGGCGCATGCTGATCGCCGCCGAAAGCGGCGTCGCGCCGGTGCGCGCGGCGATGCGGGTGTCGGCGCCGCGGCTGAGCAGCTGTTCGACCACCGCTTCGTGGCCGCCGCCGGCCGCACGCAGCAGCGCGGTGCAGCCCTGGGCATCGATGGCGTCTACCGGCAGGTCCAGTTCCAGCAGGCGGCCCACGGCTTCGGCGTCCCCGGCCATCGCGGCGGCCGGCAGGTCGGCCGGCTGCAGGGTGCGCCCGGGCAGCTGCCACTGCCGCCATTCCAGCCAGTGCGACAGCTCGCGCCGCTCCGCGGCCAGGGCCAGGCCCAGCGGCGTCTGCCCGTCCGGCGCGCACAGCGCCGGCGAAGCGCCGTGGCGGACCAGCAGCTGAAGCGCGCCCTCGCGGCCCAACGCCGCGGCGGCGTGCAGGGGCGTGTGGCCGTGGCCGTCGCGGTCGTTCGGGTTGGCACCGGCAGTCAGCAGCGCTTGGGCCAGGCGCAGCCAGCCCAGGCGGATGGCCAGGCCCAGCGGCGGGTCGGCCGGCGCGCCACCGAAGGCGTCGGCGCCGCGCTCGAGCAGGGCCATCGCGAAATTTTCGTGGCCGCGGCTGACGTGTTCGCCGGCCAGGCAGGCCTGCAGCCAGCGCGCCAGGCCGCCGCGTCCGCCCACCGGCTGGCCGCGGTCGAGCAGGCGCTGCAGCGCCGCGCAGGCCAGGCCGCCGCGGTCGAGCAGGTGCATGAAGGCGCTGTCCTGGTCGTCCACGCGGGTGTCGGCGACGGCGCCGTGCCGCAGCAGCCACTCGAACATGGCCAGGTCGGCGTCGCCGGCGAACTCAAGCAGCAGCGAGGCCAGGCCGGTGGCATCGGGGCCGGCGCCGAGGCGCAGCATGGCTTCGGCCGATTCCAGCCTGCCGGCGACCAGGGCTTCGCGCAGCAGTTCGCGCGGGCTTTTTTCGAAGCTGCCTTCGGCCAGGCCTTCGGCGACGCTGGCGGGCAGCGGGTAGGTCGGGTCGAGCACCGCCACCAGCGGCCAGCGGCCGGCGCCCAGGGCGTGTTCCAGCGCGCGGCGGCCGTCCTGGTCGCGCTGCTCGGGGTCCACGCCCATGGCGATGAGATGGCGCAGGAACTCCGGGCCGGCCTCGGATTCGGCGGCCAGCACCAGGGCGTTGCGGCCACGTTCGTCCACCGCCGCGACATCCGGGCGCGCCTGCGCCAGCCTGGCCAGCACCGCGGCCTGGCCGTGACGGGCGGCTTCGAGCAGGGGCGTCGTGCCCTCGGCGTCGCGGGCGTTGCGGTCGGCGCCGGCATCGAGCAGGCAGCCGGCCACGTCGGCATTGCCGGCTGCGCAGGCCACGTGCAGCGCGCTGCGCTGGCCGTGCCCGCGCGAATCCACGCGTGCCTTGTGGCGCAGCAGGAGCTGCACGCCGGCGGGATCGTCGTCGCCGCCGGCCGCCGCCAGCAGGGCCGGCTGGCCGTCCTGGGGTTCGGGTTTGGCGCCGCGTTCGATCAGGAACTTGGCCAGGCGCCAGTTGCCGCTGGCGCAGGCCACGCCCAGGGCGCTGAAGCCGTCGGCGTTGAGCGCCTCGAGCGTGGCGCCGGCGTCGAGCAGCAGCGCCGCCACCGCCGGGTCGGTGCTGCGCGCGGCGTGGTGCAGGGCGGTATTGCCGTCGGCGTCGGCGTGGCGCGGGTCGGCGCCATTGGCCAACAGGGTCATCACCGCTTCGGGCCGGCCGTGCCAGCTGTCGCGGGTGGCCGCCAGCAGGGGCGTCAGGCCCGCGTGTTCGGCGTTGAGGTCGACACCGCGGGCGATCAGGTCGCGCAGCAGGCGCAGGTCGCCCAGCAGGGCGGCCAGCATCGGCAGGCTGCGCTGGTCGCGGTCCTCCGGAGCCGGCAGGGATTCCGGGTCGGCGCCGTCGGCCAGGGCGGCCAGGGCGGCTTCGATGCGGCCGGCGCGGGTGGCGGCAAGCAGGCGCTCGTCCGGATCCTGCGCGTCTTCGGCCGGCGCCGGCGGCGCCTCGTCTTCATCGCCGACGATCGGCAGATTGGCCGGCAGGCGATTGCCCGCCATCTCGGGCGGCTTGCCGAAGGTCTGCACCAGCCCGTGCGCCAGCAGCGAAACGAGCACGAAACCCGCGACGGCGAAGGGCCTGGCCAACGCCGGCAGCAGCCCGGGCCAGGCCAGGCCCAGAATGGCCGCCAGCACCACGAACACCGCCAGCGCCACCATGAAGCCGCGGCCTGCGTCGGCCGGGCCGCCGTTGCCCACCTGGGCCGCCAGCGCGGGCAAGGCACCGCCGCTGCGGCCGGCCAGGCCGAAGGCCGGCCAGGCCCGCCACAGGCCCAGCAGCGCCAGGCCGCCCAGCGTGCCCAGGCCCAGCGCGGCGGCCAGGGTGCCGGTTTCAAGCAGGGCCTGCAGTGGCCAGGCCACGGCCAGCCACAACCCGGCCAGGCCCAGGGCCCAGAGCGTGGCCAGGGCGCCGGCGTCCCGGCGCTGCACCGGCGCCGGCAGGTCGGCGCGCAGCCCGCGCAGCCGCGCCAGGCCCAGCGCGAACGCGGGTTGCGCGAGCAGCGCCGGCAGCGCGGTCCAGGCCTGGCCAAGCAACAGGGCCGCGGACAGGGCGGCGCCCAGCGCCAGCCAGGCCCAGGCCTGCCAGGCTCGGGAGGCGTCAGCCATCGACCATCGGGTCCAGCACGGTGGGCGGGAACTGCAGGTGGAAACCGTGCGCCTGCAGGTTGGCCAGCACCACCGCCGGGTCGGCGCGGGCCAGGCGGCGGTTGGCGGTCAGGGCGAACTCAAGCACGAAGACCAGCTCACCCAGCGGCTCGCGCACCGCCGGCGGCAGCATGGAAAAGTCGTCCTGTTTGCGCAGGTAAAGATAGGTGTCGGGCTTGCGCAGGGATTTGTAAACGTAGGCTTGCATGGCATCGCCGCGCTGGGTTGGGCGATTGTCGCCGCAAACGCCGGGTGGGAAAAGCCGCACACGCGCCAGCCGCGCCGGCTTTGTTAGGCTTGCCGGCCAGATTTGACTCCCGGAGCCTCCATGCGACTTCGCCTTGCCGTCCTTGCCCTGGTTACCGCCTGCGCCCTGCCGGCGCTGGCCCAGGAACCGCTTACGCTCGACAAGGCGATGTCCCACCCGGACTGGATCGGGCCGCCGGTCGAATCGGCCTGGTGGTCGCTCGACGGCCAGCGCGCGCTGTACACGCTCAAGCGCGAAGGCAGCCCGGTGCGCGACACCTGGACGGTGCCCGTGGCCGGCGGCGAACCGGCGAAGGTCGAAGGCGCCGCCCTGGCGGAACTCGACGCCGCGCGCCCGGTGTTCGACCCGAGCCGCCGGCAGGCGGTCTTCATCCGCAACGGCGACGTTTTCCTGCGCGTGCTGGGCGGGCCGCTGGTGCAGCTGACCCGCAGCACCGACGCCGAAGCCGACCCGCGTTTCGGCGCCGACGGCCGCAGCGTCATCTGGCGCGTGGGCAACGACTGGTTCCGCTGGGATTCGGCCACCCGCCTGGTGCAGCCGGCTGCGCTGCCGCGCGCGGAAAAAGACCCGGCCGCCGACCCGGAAGAGGACGCGCTGCGCGAGCACCAGCTGCGCCTGAGCACGCAGCTGGCGCGCGAAAAAGCCTTCCGCGAAGCCCAGCGTGAAAACGCCGAGGCCCTGCGCGAAGCCGACCCCAGCCGCGCCGCGGCACCGGTGTACCTGGGCGACAAGATCACCATCGCCAACAGCGCCATGTCACCCGACGGCCGCTGGCTGCTGGTGGTCACCGAAGCCAAGGACCACGAATCCGGCCGCGCCGGCAAGATGCCCAAGTACGTGACCGAGTCCGGTTACGAAGAAGTCGAGGACGTGCGCGTGCGCGTCGGCCGCAACCCGCCGCAGGGCCAGCAGCTGGTGCTGGTGGACCTGGCCGACGGCAGCCATCGCGAGCTGGCGCTTTCCAGCCTGCCCGGCATCGGCCGCGACCCGCTGGCCGAAATGCGCAAGGCCGCCGGCCAGGACCCGCTCAAGGGCGACCGCACGGTGCGCATAGACAGCGTGCTGTGGAGCGACAACGGCGGCAACGTGGCGCTGATGGCGCGCGCGGTGGACAACAAGGACCGCTGGATCGCCACCGTCGACCTGGCCGGCGGCAAGCTGGTGCCCGCGCACCGGCTGACCGACCCAGCCTGGATCAACTGGGGCTTCAACGACTTCGGCTGGCTGCCGGGCGGCCGCACGCTGTGGTACCTGAGCGAAGAATCCGGCTTTTCCCACCTCTACACCGTGGTGCCGGGCGAGCGCGCCAACCGCCTGACCACCGGCCGCTGGGAAGTTTCCGCGCCGCAGTGGTCGCCCGATGGCGTCACCGCCTATTTCGTCTGCAACCGCGAATGGCCGGGTGACTACGAAGTCTGCGCGGTGCCCAGCACCGGCGGCGAAGTGCGCGAAGTGACTGCACTCGACGGCGTCGAGGATTTCGCGCTGTCGCCGGACGGAACGCAGCTGCTGCTGCGCTGGTCGCAGTCGCACGTGCCGCCGCAGCTGGCGGTGCAGCCGGTGGCCGGCGGCGAAGCCCGCAAGCTCACCGACACCCGCAGCGCCGATTTCGCCGCACGCCAGTGGCTGGCGCCGAAGGTCGTGCAGGTGCCGTCCAGCCACGGCGCCGGCAACATCTGGGCCAAGCTCTACCGCCCCGAAACCCTGGAAGAGGGCCGCAAGTACCCGGTGGTGATGTTCGTGCACGGCGCCGGCTACCTGCAGAACGTGCACGCGCGCTGGCCGGCGTATTTCCGCGAGCAGATGTTCCACCAGCTGCTGGTGGAGAACGGTTTCATCGTGCTGGACATGGACTACCGCGCTTCGGAAGGTTACGGCCGCGACTGGCGCACGGCGATCTACCGCCGCATGGGCCACCCCGAGCTGGAGGACTACGTGGACGGCGTGAAGTACATGGTCGCCGAGCACCAGGGCGACGCCGAAAACGTGGGTGTCTACGGCGGCAGCTACGGCGGCTTCATGGCGTTCATGGCGCTGTTCCGCGAACCCGACGTGTTCAAGGCCGGCGCCGCGCTGCGCCCGGTGACCGACTGGACCAGCTACAACCACGAGTACACGTCCAACATCCTCAACACGCCGGAGCTGGACCCGGAGGCCTACAAGCGCAGCTCGCCGATCGAATACGCGGAAAACCTGCGCGGCCACCTGCTGATCAGCCACGGCATGATCGACGACAACGTGTTCTACCAGGACTCGGTTCGGCTGGCGCAGCGCCTGATCGAGCTCAAGAAGCACGACTGGGAAATGGCCAGCTACCCGCTCGAACGCCACGGCTACCAGCATCCGGAAAGCTGGTACGACCAGTACCGGCGCATCTACGAGCTGTTCGACGAGAACCTGAAATAAGGCGGCCTCAGGCCGCCACGAACACGCCTTCGAGTTCGACGTCGAGGTCGCGGCGGCAGATGTCGCCGCGCAGGTAGCTGATGCGCTCGCCCGGCAGGCCCGCCGTGGCCAGGATGGCCTGGGCGGCGGCCAGGTCACCCGGGTGGCGCAGGTAGACGCGCAGGGCTTCGCAGCGGGCCAGCGGGAATTCTCGGCCGGTGGCCTGGTGGCCCTGGTCGAGCAGCGTGGCCAGGTTGTCCAGGCTTTCCCGCAGCTGGGCGGCGAAGTCACCGACGTGCTGGGAGACATGGCCGACGATGCTGGCCGTGCCCGAGGCCAGCAGCCGCGGTTGCACCGTGTCGCCGTCGAGCACCGCGCCGCGCGAGAAGCCGGGCGACACCGGCCCGTGTTCGCGCGGGTAACGCCAGGCCGGCGTCTGCCGCGGGTTTTCCAGCGCGATGGCCGGCGCCTTCGAACACAGCGCCACCACCTGCAGCCGGCCCGGCACGCCGTCGCTGCCGATGGCCGTGGCGGCAGGCGGCGGCTGGTTGAACATGCCGTCCACGGCGCCGGCGCGGCCGACGCAGAAGCGCCGGTAGCGCTCCTGGTCGCCCTCGCCTTCGTTGATGGCGGCGAAGTAGTTCCAGATGCGGATCAGGTAGGGGTGCGTGGACGGCCGCACCTCGGCCAGCAGCCGAGCATAGGCCCGGGCCGTGGCGGCTTCGATGTCGCCGCCGGTTTCAGTTTCCTCGATCACGCGCACGACGTAGTGGCCGTTGCCGCACCAGGCTTCGACCGGCGGGCCGGCGAGCAGGCCGCAGTCGACCGCGCTGGGCACGGCGGCGGCGGTTCCGAAGATGAAGGCGACCAGGGCGTCGGAGCCGGTGTCGGCCGTGACGCGCAGGCGCGGGGGCGTGGGGGAGTTCATTGCTGGTGGCGATTATAGCGGCCGGCGCGGGCGGCTATCATGGTCGCCAGCCACGAACAGACGCCGCCATGACCGATTTCAACGCCGTGCACGCCTTCCTCCGCGACCTGCAGGACCGCATCTGCGCGGGCCTGGAATCGGTGGACGGTGGCCGCTTCGAGCAGGACGAGTGGACGCGCGAACGCGCCGACCCCAGCAAGGGACCGTCGATGGCCGGGGGTGGCCGCACCCGCGTCCTGAAGGAAGGTGCCGTGTTCGAGCAGGCCGGGGTGAACTTCTCCGACGTGTCCGGGCCGTCGCTGCCGGGCTCGGCCAGCGCGCACCGGCCCGAACTGGCGGGCGCGCCCTGGCGGGCCGCGGGCGTGTCGCTGGTGATCCACCCGCGCAACCCGCACGTGCCCACCTCGCACGCGAACGTGCGCTTCTTCGAGGCCCGCCCGGAAGGCCGCGAACCCATCTGGTGGTTCGGCGGGGGTTTCGACCTGACCCCGTTCTACCCGGTCGACGAGGACGTGCGGCATTGGCACCAGGTGGCCAGCGACCTGTGCGCGCCCTTCGGCGAGCAGCGCTACGCCGAGCACAAGGCCTGGTGCGACCGGTATTTTTTCCTCAAGCACCGCGATGAAACCCGCGGCGTGGGCGGGCTGTTCTACGACGACCTGCACGCGGACGGCTTCGAGGCCTGTTTCGGTTACACCCGGGCCGTGGGCGCCGGTTTCCTGGACGCCTACCTGCCGATCGTGAAGCGCCGCAAGGACACGCCCTACGGGGAGCGCGAGCGGGAGTTCCAGCTCTACCGGCGGGGGCGCTACGTGGAGTTCAACCTGGTCTGGGACCGGGGCACCCTGTTCGGGCTGCAAAGCGGCGGCCGCACCGAATCGATCCTGATGAGCCTGCCGCCCCGGGTGCGCTTCGAATACGCCTATGTCCCGGAGCCCGGCAGCGCCGAAGCCCGCCTGGCCGACTACCTGCGGCCGCGCGACTGGATTTCCGGGCCGCCGGCGGGCAAATAAAAACCCCGCGGGCCAGGGGAAGCCCGCGGGGTCAGGGGTTGGAGCGCAGGTTGGGGAGAACCCTGCTCCGATTGGATCCACTCAGGGGAGGGAGTGATCCTGCGCCGGACCTTGCATCCGACGCGCCTAGTAGACCCCCCTGTGCATGAGAAGTTCGTGAACAGACGCGTTAAAACCGTGTTCGGTTCAGGACTTGTTCACTTGCTCCCAAGCGGTTGATATCTAAGCGTATTTCTGCGCAAGAATCAGTGCGCTTCGTCCCAGTTTTCGCCCACCCCCACGTCCACCACCAGCGCAACCTTAAGCTCGGCCGCGGCGGACATGCGCTGACGGACCTCGGCCACCAGGGTGTCCACGAAACCGGCCTCGACTTCGAAGACCAGTTCGTCGTGCACCTGCATCAGCATCGCGGCCTTGTCGCGGTGGCCGTCCAGCCACTTGTCCACGGTGACCATGGCGCGCTTGATGATATCGGCCGCGGTGCCCTGCATCGGCGCGTTGATCGCCGCGCGTTCGGCGCCGGCGCGCTGGGCCTGGTTGCGCGAGTGGATTTCGTTGAGCTGCAGGCGACGGCCGAACACGGTTTCGACGTAACCCTGCTCGCGCGCCTGCTGGCGCACACGCTCCATGTAGTCGCGCACGCCGGGGTAGTGGCTGAAATAAAGCGCGATGTAGTCCTGCGCCTCGCCGCGGCCGATGCCGAGCTGGCGCGCCAGGCCCCAGGCGCTCATGCCGTACATCAGGCCGAAGTTGATCGCCTTTGCGGCGCGCCGCTGGTCGCCGCTGACTTCGTCCACGGCGACGCCGAACACCTCGGCCGCGGTGGCCTTGTGCACGTCCTGGCCACTTTCGAAAGCCTGCAGCAGGCCTTGGTCGCCGGACAGGTGGGCCATGATGCGCAGCTCGATCTGCGAGTAGTCGCAGGCGACGATCTTGCGGCCCCTGGGCGCGATGAAAGCGGTGCGGATGCGGCGGCCGTCGGGGGTGCGGATCGGGATGTTCTGCAGGTTCGGGTCGTTCGAACTCAGCCGGCCGGTAGCGGCGCCGGCCTGGTGGTAGCTGGTGTGCACGCGGCCAGTGTCGGGATTGATCATCTCCGGCAGCTTGTCGGTGTATGTGTTGCGCAGCTTGGCCAGGCCGCGGTATTCGAGCACCAGCTTGGGCAGTTCGTGCTGGTCGGCGATCGCTTCCAGCGCTTCTTCGTTGGTGGACGGCGCGCCGCCCGGGGTTTTCACCACCACCGGCAGCTTGAGTTCGTCGAACAGCAGGGCGCCGAGCTGCTTGGGCGAATCGAGGTTGAAGGCGCGGCCGGCGATTTCATGCGCGCGTTTTTGCGCGGCCATCATGCGCTGGGACAGGTCCGAACTCTGGCGGCGCAGCTCGTCGGCGTCCACCAGCACGCCGGTGGCTTCCATGCGCGTGAGCACCGGCACCAGCGGCATTTCGATGTCGCGGTAGACGGCCTGCAGGCTGGGTTCGGCGGCGAGCTTTTCCGACAGCACGCCGTGCAGGCGCAGGGTGACATCGGCGTCTTCGGCGGCGTAGTTGGTGGCGTCGTCCAGCGCGACCGCCGAGAACAGGATCTGCCTGGCGCCCTTGCCGGCCACCTGTTCGTACTTGATGGTTTCGTAGCCCAGGTATTTTCGCGCCAGGCTGTCCATGTCGTGACGCAGGCCGCCGGCGTTGCAGACGAAACTTTCCAGCATGGTGTCTTCGGCGTAACCGCGCACGTCCAGGCCGTGGCGGCGCAGCACGTGCAGGTCGTACTTGCCGTGCTGGCCGAGCTTGGGCTTGCCGGCGTCTTCGAGCACCGGGCGCAGCGCATCGAGCACCTGTTCGCGCGGCAGCTGCGTCGGGGCGCCGGGGTAATCATGGCCAACCGGGATGTAGCAGGCCTTGCCCGGTTCGACCGCGAAACTCAGGCCGACCAGGTTGGCGCGCATGGGGTCGAGCGAATCGGTTTCGGTATCGAAGGAGACCAGCGGCGCCTTGCGCAGCCGTTCAACCCAGGTCGCCAGCGCCTCTTGATCGGTGATGCATTCGTACTCGCCCTTGGCGGCCAGCGCCGGGTCGGGCGCGGCTTCGGCACCGGCGCTTGCCTGCGCGGCCGCGGCGAGGCTGGCCTGGGCCGGGCGCGTGGCCGGGTCGGGCTTGCCGCCTTCGAGTTCGCGCAGGGCGGCGGTGAAGCCGTAGCGGGTGTAGAGCTCGCGCAGGGCATCGACGTCGCGGCCGCGCAGCTTGAGTTCGCGCGGGCCCTGGTCGAGCGGCACGTCGGTCTTGATGGTCACCAGGTCGCGGTTGAGCGGCAGGCGGTCGAGCGCGGCGCGCAGGTTGTCGCCGATCTTGCCCTTGACCTCGGCGGCGTTGGCCATCACGCCGTCCAGGCTGTCGTACTGGGCCAGCCATTTGGCGGCGGTCTTGGGACCGCACTTGTCGATGCCGGGCACGTTGTCGACGCTGTCGCCCATCAGGGCCAGCAGGTCGACTATCTGGTCGGGGCGCACGCCGAACTTTTCCATCACCCGGGCTTCGTCGGTGACGCTGCCGGTCATGGTGTTGGTGAGCGTGATGCCCGGGCGCACCAGCTGGGCGAAGTCCTTGTCGCCGGTGGAAATGGTGACCGGGATGCCGTCGGCCTGGGCCTGCAGGGCCAGGGTGCCGATGACGTCGTCGGCCTCGACGCCTGGGACCCGCAGGATCGGGAAACCCAGGGCTTCGACGATCTGCATCATCGGTTCGACCTGGGCGCGCAGCTCGTCGGGCATGGGCGCGCGGTTGGCCTTGTACTCGGCGTACATTTCGTCGCGGAAGGTCGGGCCGGAGGCGTCCACCACGAAGGCGGCGAAGTCCGGGTTTTCCTTCAGCGTGGCGCGCAGCATGTTGACGATGCCGAACAGGGCGCCGGTGGGCGAGCCGTCGGGCGCGGTCAGCGGCGGCAGGGCGTGGAAGGCGCGGTAGAGATAGGACGATCCGTCGATAAGGACGAGGCGGGACATGGCGGGGGTCCGGTTCGGCAGGCGGTCGATTCTACGCGTCCCGGCGGCCGCGCTTGAGCACCCCGGGCGCATTTGCCATGCTGGCCTTCCCGCGTGCAGGAGTCCGCCATGAACGCCCTGATCCCCCTGCTTCTTGCCCTCGCCGCCCAGGACCCCGCGCCGCCCGCGGAACCCGCGGCCACCGAGCCCGCCGCACGCGAGGAGGCACCGATTCCCGACAAGGTGCACGCTTCGGCCGAAGGCGACCAGCTGCCGGCGGTGCGCATCCGCACCGAAGGCAACGGCGACAAGGTCGAGGAATACCGCCAGAACGGCGTGCTGTACATGGTGAAGGTGACGCCCGAACGCGGCGTGCCCTATTACCTGATGGACACCGACGGCAACGGCAAATTCAACCGCGATGACGTCGTCGAACACGTCGCGCCGGTGTACTGGACGATCTACGAGTGGGATTGACCGCCGCGGCCCGGGGCTGGGCCGATGCGCTGAGCGAACTGGCCGGCCGGCTGGCGGCGCTGATGGCGCTGGCGCTGGTCGCGCTGGTGTTCGGCCTGGTGGTCGCGCGTTATGGGCTGGGCATGGGCTCGGTGGCGGCGCAGGAAGCGGTGCTGTGGCTGCACGCGTCGATCTTCCTTCTGGGCCTTTCTTATGCGCTGCGGCACGGCTCCCATGTGCGCGTGGACGTGTTTTCACAGCGCTGGTCGCCGCGCACGCGCGCCTGGGTCGAGGTCGGCGCGGGCGTGCTGCTGCTGTTGCCGCTGTGCGTGTTCATCGTGGCGATGAGCTGCGACTACGTGGCCGCCAGCTGGGCGGCGCGCGAAGGCTCGCGCGATCCCGGCGGCCTGCCGGGCTGGTACCTGCTCAAGGCGCTGGTGCCGGTGTCGGCGGCGCTGCTGTTGCTGCAGGGACTGGCTGAAACCACCCGCGCGCTGGGCCGCGCCACCTCGCGCCAGGATCCCTGACCGTGTTCGAACCCCAGGCGTGGATGTTGCTCCTGCTGCTGCTGGGCCTGTTCGCGGGCCTGGCCAGCGGCTATCCGGTGGCCTTCGTGCTGGGCGGCGTGGCGCTGCTGTCGGCGGGCGCCGGCATCGTGCTGGGGCTGTTCGACGCCAGTTTCCTGGAGGCGTTTCCCAATCGCATCTTCGGCGTGATGACCAACGAGACCCTGGTCGCGGTGCCGCTGTTCGTGTTCATGGGCGTGATGCTGGAACGCTCGCGCATCGCCGAGTTGCTGCTCGAAGCCGTTGCCTCGCTGTTCGGGCGCAAACGCGGCGGCCTGGTGGTGGCGGTGCTGCTGGTTGGCGCGGTGCTGGCCGCATCCACCGGCATCGTGGGCGCCACCGTGGTGGCGATGGGCCTGATTTCGCTGCCGACCATGCTACGCCACGGCTATTGCCCGCGCCTGGCCAGCGGCGCCATCTGCGCCTCGGGCACCCTGGGACAGATCATCCCGCCCTCGATCGTGCTGGTGCTGCTGGGCGACCAGCTGGGCAACGCCTACCAGCAGGCGCAGCTGCAGCAGGGCGTGTTTGCGCCGGAAACGGTGTCGGTCGGCGACCTGTTCGCCGGCGCACTGCTGCCGGGGCTCGGCCTGGTCGGCCTGTACCTGGCGTACGCGCTTTGGGTGGCCTGGCGCCATCCCGAGCGGGCGCCGGCGCTGCGCGACCTGCAGCCGCGTTCGTGGTGGCAGCTGGTGAAGGCGATCGTGCCGCCGCTGGCCCTGATCGGCCTGGTGCTGGGCGCCATCCTGGGCGGCTTCGCCACGCCCACCGAAGCGGCGGCGGTCGGCGCGGTCGGCGCGACGGTGTTCGCGGCGCTCTATGGTCGCCTGGGTTTCGCGCGCCTGGCGGAAGTCGCGCGCGAAACGGTGAAGGTGACGGCGATGGTGTTCGCCATCCTGGTGGGCGCGGCGCTGTTTTCGCTGGTGTTCCGCGGCTACGGCGGCGACGACCTGGTGCACGCCGCGCTGACCGCGCTGCCCGGCGGTACCTGGGGTGCCATCGTCGCGGTGATGCTGCTGATGTTCGTGCTGGGTTTCGTGCTCGACTTCATCGAGATCGTGTTCGTGGTGGTGCCGATCGTCGGGCCGGTGCTGCTGGCCCTGGGCGTGGACCCGGTGTGGCTGGGCGTGATGATGGCGATCAACCTGCAGACCAGCTTCCTGACGCCGCCCTTCGGCTTCGCGCTGTTCTACCTGCGCGGCGTGGCGCCGCCGGAGCTGCCCACCAGCGACGTCTATCGCGGCGTGCTGCCCTTCATCGGCCTGCAACTGCTGATGCTGGCGGCGGTGGCGGCCTTCCCGTGGCTGGCCACCGCGCTGCCCGACTACCTCTACGGCTGAGCCGGCGGCAACTCAGCCGGCCGTCCGGCGCGGCAGGCCCTTGGCCGGCGGCAGGGCCGACAGGTGCTTCCAGATGGCCTGCATTTCCACGTCGCTCATCCGGCCGTAGCTGCGCCAGGGCATGAACGGATGCACGTCGCTGCCGTCCGGGCGTTTGCCTTCGCGGAATACGCGCAGGAAGTCGGCTTCGGTCCAGCCCTGCAGGCCGGTGGCGTGGGCAGTGAGGTTGGGCGCCGGCGGCAGTTCCGGCGGCGTGCCCGGCACGCGCTGGCCGGTCCAGGCCATGCCGTGGCAGCCGGTGCAGACCTGGGCCAGGTAGGCGCCGTAGTCGGCGGTGGGGCCGGCAGGCGGCGCGCTGCGCTTGCGGGGCGTGTGGTCGATGTCGGCCGCGGGCACCAGGTGCAGCTTGCCGAACATCGCCATCACGCGGCCCAGCGGGCGTATTTCCGTGATGCCGGGCTGGTTGTCCGAAGACGGCAGCGCCTGCAGGTAGGCGACCAGCGCAGCGGTGTCTTCGTCGGAGAGGTTCATGAAATCGGTGGACGGCATTACGCGCAGCGGGCGCCCCTGCGGGTCGACGCCGTGGCGGATGGCCGCGCCCAGGGCGTCGGCGTCGTAGCGTTCGCGCACGGCGGCGGGCGTCAGGTTGGGCGCGACGACGAAGGCCACCGGACCGGCATCGATAAAGACCTTGCCGCGGCCGCCTTCGCCGTGGCATTCCACGCAGCCGGTGACGGTATACAGGTGCTCGCCGCGGGCCAGCGCCCCGGGGGCGTTGGTCATGGGCAGCGGCGGATCGGCGACCGCATAAACGCGGCCCAGGTCGGCTTCGGTCTTGAACCAGGCAATGGCGAAAACGGCGCCGACAACAATAAACAGCGAAGCGGCCACCCAGGCCGCGCGGGAAACCCAACTGCGCATGACACATCTCGAATTTGTGATCGTGATGTGAAAGTACGAAAGTTGGCGGATCCGGCGGCCGTCCCTGAAGTCACTGTCCGGCCGTTGCGTTCAGCCGCGGTTTGCCTTGCGCCGCCCGGGCATGACTTCCGACACGGTCAGCCGCGGGTGGCGTAGTAGGCCTCTTCCGATACCGCATGCCAGGCCTTGGCCTGTGCCTGGAAAGCGCGCATGGATTCGAGTGCACGGCGGGCCAGCGGATCGGCCGCCGCGGTTTCCTCGAGCACCTTGTCCGAAGCGCGGCGCAGCGCCAGCAGCACGTCGTCGGGCAGCTGCCGGAGTTGCACGCCGTGTTCGCGCACCAGGCGGTCGAGCGCCTGCTGGTTGCGGGCGGTGTATTCGGCCAGCATCGCGTCGTTCACCGCGCGGCAGCAGGTGTCGACGATGTCGCGCAGGTCCTGCGGCAGCGCATCGAAGGCGGCCTTGTTGACCATGCATTCCAGCGTGGGGCCCGGCTCCTGCCAGCCCGGGTAGTAGCAGTACTTGGCGGCGCGGTGCAGGCCGAAGGCCAGGTCGTTGTACGGCCCCACCCACTCGGCGGCGTCGATCGCGCCGGTTTGAAGCGAGCTGAAGATCTCGGCGCCGGGCAGGTTCACCGGCGTCGCGCCCACGCGCGCCATGACCTCGCCGCCCAGGCCGGGAATGCGCATCTTCAGGCCCTGCAGGTCGGCCAGCGAATCGACCGGCTTGCGGAACCAGCCGGCCATCTGCACGCCGGTGTTGCCGGCCGGGAACGGCACCAGGCCGAAATGCGCGTAGAGCTCGCGCCAGATTTCCAGGCCGCCACCTTCGTAGAGCCAGCCGTTCATTTCCTGGGCGTTGAGCCCGAAGGGCACTGCGCAGAAGAAGGGCGCGGCGGCGGCCTTGCCCTTCCAGTAGTAGCTGGCGGAGTGGCCCATCTCGGCGGTGCCGCGGCCGACGGCGTCGAAGACTTCGAAGGCCGGCACCAGTTCACCGGCGCCGTACACCTTGACCGTGAGCCGGCCGCCGCTGGCGGCGGTGATCATCGCGGCCAGCTTGGCCGCGCCGGTGCCCAGGCCGGGGAAATTGGTGGGCCAGGACGTGACCATCTTCCACTGCAGGCGCTCGGTGGAGGCGGTGGGGCCGCCGTCGGCCGCGCCTTCGGGCCGGGCGCCGCAGGCGGCCAGGCCGGTTGCCACGGCGGCGAGGCCGGCGCCGCGCAGGAGTTCACGTCGTTTCATTCTGTTCCCCGGATTGCTGCGGTGTGTTCGCCGCGAAGTATGCCGACTTCCCCCGGTCACTTGTAGGAGCGCCTTGCGCTCTTGATCTCCTGCCGGCCCCGACGTTCATTCCAGGAGGTAGCGTGCAGTCGCGCAAGAAACACGAACCGGCGCTCTGCTTGGCCAAAGGCCAAGGGCTTCGGGACTGAAGTCCCTCCCACAGAGGTCCGGCTACGCGGGTTGGAGGTTGGCGTAGCCGAGCACGAGCCACTTGGCGCCGCCGTCTTCGAAGTTGACCTGGATGCGGGCGTGCGAGCCGCTGCCTTCGGCGTCCATGACCACGCCGATGCCGAAGCTGGGATGTACCACGCGCTGGCCCAGGCGCAGGGCCGGGCCGGACTGGGATTCCAGGGCCGCGGCGCGCGGCGGGCCAAAGCCGGTGGGGCGGCTGACCTGCACTTTCGGGCGGACTTCGCGCAGCAGGCCCGGCGGGATCTCGCGCAGGAAGCGCGAGGGCGTACCCAGCATTTCCATGCCGTGCAGGCGGCGCGATTCGGCGTAACACAGCACCAGCTTCTGGCGGGCGCGGGTCAGGCCGACGTAGGCCAGCCGGCGCTCTTCTTCCAGGCGGCCGCTCTCTTCCAACGAACGGCCGCTGGGGAACAGGCCCTCTTCCATGCCGACCAGGAACACGTGCGGGAATTCCAGGCCCTTGGCGCTGTGCAGGGTCATCAGCTGCACGCCGTCCTCGCCGGCCTCGGCCTGGCCCTCGCCGGCTTCGAGCGCGGCGTAGCCCAGGAAAGCGACTAGGTCGGACATGCCGGCCAGTTCTTCGTCGTCGGGGCGCTCGAAGCGGCTGGCCACCGACACCAGTTCGTCGAGGTTGTCCACGCGCGAATCGAGCTGGCCGCGCGATTCGTTGGCGTAGTGCACGCGCAGGCCGGAGGTGGTGATGACGTGGTCGAACTGCTCGTGCAGCGGCGAATCCTGGATGTCGGCCTCCAGGCCGGCCATCAGGTCGATGAAGCCGCGCAGGGCGTTGCGGGCGCGGCCGGCCAAGCCGCTGCCATCCCCCGACATGGCTTCGGC
>NZ_CAXBJS010000040.1:0-19845 GCF_963976025.1 uncultured Arenimonas sp. | reverse complement strand
CGGTGACCGACAGCGCCAGCCAGCGCAGGCCCTGGCCGCTGTAGCCGAAGGTATTCATCGCCCAGACGAAGGAAACGACGAAGCCCGCCGCAGCCGGGCTGGCCAGGCCGATGAACCAGCGTTTATCGGTCGAACCCACCTGGGTATTGAAGCGGGCCAGGCGCAGCGCCGCACAGGCCGCGTATAGGAAGGCCGCCGCCCAGCCCACCTTGGCCAGCACCGGGCCGTCGGCCTGGAAGCCGACCAGGGCCCAGTGGTACATCACCAGGGAAGGCGCCATGCCGAAGCTCACCAGGTCGGCCAGGGAGTCGTACTGGACCCCGAATTCGCTGGTGGTGCCCGTCAGGCGGGCCACCCGACCGTCGATGCCGTCGAACAGGCCAGCCACGAAAACCGCGATGCAGGCGTTTTCGAAGTTGCCGCTGGCCGCGGCCAGGATGGCGTAGAAGCCGGCAAACAGCCCGCCGGTGGTCAGCAGGTTGGGCAGCAGGTAGATGCCTCGGCCGCGCGCGGGGCCGGGTTCTTCGTTCAGGTCCATGACCGGCAGTGTAGCGGCTAGCCCCGGCCGCCCATAGTCTTGCCTTGCGGGGTCCGGGCGGCGGTGGTATCACGGTCGCACGATTGCCCCCGGAGTCCGCCATGAACCGCCTTGCCCTTCCGATCCTCGTCGCCGCCACGCTGTGCGCGGGGCTGGCCCACGCCGAAGAAAAGACCACGGTCTACAAGTCCAAGGGCGCCTCCGGCGAAACCGTGTATTCCCAGCTCGAAATGTCCGGCTCGGAGCGCCACCAGGTCGGAATCAACGAACCGGACGAGGTCCCGGCAGAAGAAGGCGCGCCGGCCAAGACCCCCGCGCAGATTTCCTGCGAGCGGGCCCAGGCCAACCTCGCCGTGCTCAATTCGCCCCAGAAGGTGACCTTCGACCGTGACGGCGACGGCGAGCCCGACGTCATGACCGACGAAGAGCGCGCCACGAACCGCGAAGCGGCCCAGCGCCAGGTCACCGCCTACTGCGAACCGGTCGCCGACGGCGAATAAGGCCCGCCACGCGGGGCCGCCAAGGGAGTCGGGTGCCCGGTACAATGGCCGACCCGATTCATTGCCCGGTCCCCGCATGCGCCTTTCCCAGTTCCACCTCAGCACCAGCAAGGAAACCCCCGCCGACGCCGAGGTCGTCAGCCACCAGCTGATGCTGCGTGCCGGCATGATCCGCAAGCTGGCCGCCGGCCTCTACACCTGGACCCCGCTGGGCCGGCGCGTGCTGCGCAAGGTCGAGGCCATCGTGCGCGAGGAAATGAACCGCGCCGGCGCCATCGAAATGCTGATGCCGTCCATCCAGCCGCGCGAGCTGTGGGAAGAAACCGGCCGCTGGCAGAAGTTCGGCGGCCAGCTGCTCAAGATCAAGGACCGCAAGGACGGCGAGTTCTGCTACGGCCCCACGCATGAAGAAGTGGTCACCGACTTCGCCCGCGCCGAGCTGCGCAGCTACAAGCAGCTGCCGCTGAACGTCTACCAGATCCAGACCAAGTTCCGCGACGAAATCCGCCCGCGTTTCGGCGTCATGCGCGCGCGCGAGTTCCTGATGAAGGACGCCTATTCCTTCCACCTTGGCCACGAGAGTCTCGCCGACACCTACCAGGCGATGTACGACGCGTACACCCGCATCTTCACCCGCCTGGGCCTGCACTTCCGGGCCGTGAACGCCGACACCGGCGCCATCGGCGGCAGCGCCTCGCATGAATTCCACGTGCTGGCCGATTCGGGCGAAGACGCCATCGCGTTCTCCGACAACGGCGATTACGCCGCCAACGTGGAAATGGCCGAGGCCGTGTCGCCCGGCCCGCGCCCGGGCCCGACCGAAGACCTGCGCGAAATCGAAACGCCCACGCAGAAAACCTGCGAAGACGTCGCCGCCCTGCTCGATATCCCGCTGGTGCGCACCGTCAAGTCGGTGGCGCTGGTTGGCGAGCAGGGTTTCGTGCTGGCGCTGGTGCGCGGCAACCACTCGGTGAACGAGATCAAGCTGGCCAAGCTGGCCGGCCTGGCCGACTACCGCCTGGCCACTGAAGCCGAGATCGCCGAACACCTGGGCAGCGAGCCGGGTTTCCTGGGGCCGGTGAAACCCGCCAAACCCATTACCGTGGTTGCCGACCGCAGCGTCGCCGCCATGGCCGACTTCGTGGTCGGCGCCAACCGCAAGGGCTACCACCTGGCCGGCGTGAACTGGGGCCGCGACCTGCCCGAACCCGACGTGGTGGCCGACATCCGCAACGTCGTGCAGGGCGATCCCTCGCCCGACGGCCAGGGTCGCCTGGGCATCGCCCGCGGCATCGAGGTCGGCCACGTGTTCCAGCTGGGCCAGAAATACGCCGAGGCGATGAAGGCGACCGTGCTCGATGCGGACGGCAAGGCCCAGGTGATGCACATGGGCTGCTATGGCATCGGCGTGTCGCGCATCGTCGCCGCCGCCATCGAACAGAACCACGACGCCAGCGGCATCATCTGGCCGGCGCCGATGGCGCCCTGGCAGGTGGCCGTTTGCATCATCAACCCGAAGAACGACCCGGCCGTCGTCGAAGCCGCCGTCGCCCTTTACGAACAGCTGCAGTCGGCCGGCCTGGAAGTGGTGCTCGACGACCGCGGCCTGCGCCCCGGCGTGATGTTCGGCGACATCGAACTGATCGGCATCCCGCACCGCGTGGTGGTGTCGGGCCGGGGCCTGGAAGCGGGTACCTACGAGTACCGGGGCCGCCGCGACAGTGACAGCGAAAACCTGGACCTGGCCGCCCTGCGCGAACGCCTGGGCCTGACCTGAGAAATCCACCCGGCTGATTGTCGGAAACCCGGGGCAAAACCTGCCCCGGGTTCATCGGGCCTTGCCGAAAGGTTTACCATGGGGTTTGCCGGGCTTTCGCCCACCCTTTTCAGGCAACCCAAGGAAACCCCATGAGCATCAATCTCGAAGGCCTTTCGGCCAAGGAACTCCAGGCCCTGATCGCCAAGGCCAACAAGCGCAAGAAGACCCTGGCCAAGCGCAAGCCGGTCGCCGCCGTGCGCAAGAAGCTGGTTTCGCTGGCCAAGGCCGAGGGTTATACGGTCGACGAACTCTTCAATACCGGTCGCCAGGTCCGGGAAAAGGCCGGCACCGCCGCGAAGAAGTCCGCCGGCACCCGCAAGTCCAGCGCCAAGGGCACCAAGGTGCCGCCGAAGTACCGCAACCCGGCCGAACCCTCCCAGACCTGGGCCGGCCGCGGCATGCCGCCCAAGTGGCTCTCGGCCGAACTGGCCCGCGGCAAGAAACTCGAAGACTTCGCGATCAACAAATAAGTCGGTTTTTGCCGCGGAGTTACCCGGCAAAAATCAAATGTTCCGCCGCGACGGCACCAGCAGGTTGCCGAACAGTAGTCCGGCAACCAGCGCGACCAGGGCCGAAAGCACGGCGAAAGTGGTGTCCAGGCCCAGGAACACGTCGCGTTCCATGACGAAGTTCAGGCTGCGGAAACCCATGCTGCCCGGTACCAGCAGGATGATGCCCGGCACCCGGATCAGGGCGCCGGGCCGGTTGCGCCAGCGGCCGTAGGCATTGCTGATGGCGGCCACGCCCATGCCGGCGAAGAAGGCACCGCCGGCGAAGTTTTCCGAGGCCAGGCCCAGCACTTCGCCGCCAAGGCGGGTCAGGCCATAACCCAGGAACACCGAGGCCATCACCAGCGGGTAATCGCGCCGGGCGGCCTGGAACAACACCGCGAACGCGAAGGCCGCCACCGCCAGCGAAGCCAGTTCGCCCATGGCCGAGAGCGGCACCGGCAGGGCGTCCTGGGGCAGCCAGCCCAGCACCCGCACGATCTGCATACCGGCCACGGTGCCGAAGGTCAGCTTGAGCAGGATCATCAGCGCCCCGGCGAAACGCGCCGTGCCCGACACCAGGTGCTGGGCCGACAGTTCGCTGACGGCGTTGGTCAGCATCAGGCCTGGCATCAGCACGATCAGCGAAGCCACGATCACCGTCTTGAAGGCGATCGGCTCGATGAAGGTCGCCACCACCGCCGCCAGCAGGGTCGCCACCAGGGCCGCGATGGCCTCCAGGGCCTCATTCAGGCGAGGGCGGTCCTTGGCCAGCACCGCCATGGCGCCCATCACCAGCCCGATCAGGCCGGCGGTCAGCACGCCCGGCAAAGCCGCGCCCAGCAGGGCCGCCACCGCACCGGCGGAAAGGCCGAAGCTCAGCGCCGCCAGCACCCGGGCACGCGCGGGGTCGGGGCGGTCCAGCGCCCGCAGTGCGGCGACACCGGCGGCCAGGTCGTGGCGGCCAAGCAGCACGTCTTCGGTAATCGCGTCGGTGGCCGCCAGCTTGGCCAGGTTTTGTTCGCCCGGGTCGAGGCGGATGACGCGGGTGATGCCGTTCTGCTGGCCGCGCACCGGGTCGGCGAAACTCAGGATCATGCCGGTCGGGTTCGACCAGATTTCCAGGTCCAGGCCCAGCCGGTTGGCCACGCCCTCGACGGCCGCTTCCAGGCGCTGGGCGGTGGTGCCGTAGACATGCAGGCGCATGGCCAGTTCGGCCACGAAGTCGGCCTGGGCCTCGTATTGGGCCTGGCTGGTGAGGACCGGGGCGTTCATGGCGGGGAAGCATGGCATGTTTCGGCTATCCTGAGGCCCTCCCCGCGCCCCCGCACGAGTTGATGAGCCAAGGCCCCCGAATTGAAACCAGCGAACGTCACCCGGGCATCCTGATCGCCCGCGGCGACTGGACCCTGGCGCATGCCGGGGAAATGCTGGCGCTCATCGAAAAGGCCCCGGAATCAGCCGAGGACATCGACGGCCGCGACATCGGCCGCCTGGATTCGGCCGGCGCCATGATGCTCTCGCGCTATGCGGTGAAGGTCGGCCTGGGCCTGGCCACCGTCGACGTGAAGCCGATGCACCAGCCACTGACGGAAACCGTGCGTTCGATCTGCGAGAACCCGCCGCGGGTCAAACGCAAGGACTACGGCGTCCAGGAAATGCTGGCGCGCATGGGTTACGCCGTCGAGGACTACACCCGCGAAGTGCTGGCCCTGGTCGGATTCCTGGGCCTGACGCTCAAGACCGGCCTGGGCGTGATCCTGCGCCCGGCCCGCTTCCGGGTAACGTCCACCGTGCACCACATGGAACAGGTCGGCCTCGACGCCGTGCCCCTGGTGCTGCTGCTCAGTTTCATGGTCGGCGCGGTCATCGCCTTCCTGGGCGCGACGGTGCTGCGCGACTTCGGCGCCGAGATCTTCGTGGTCGAACTGGTCGGCATCGCCTTCCTGCGCGAATTCGCCGTGCTGCTTACCGCCATCCTGCTGGCCGGCCGCACCGCCAGCGCCTTCACCGCGCAAATCGGCGCGATGCAGAGCGGCGAGGAGATCGACGCCATCCGCACCCTGGGCCTGGACCCGATCGAACTTCTGGTGCTGCCGCGGCTCACCGCCCTGCTGGTGATGCTGCCGCTGCTGACCTTCCTGGCCATGGTCGCGGGCATCGCCGGCGGCATGGCTGTCAGCGTCGCCAGCCTGGGCATGAGCCCGGACATGTTCATGCAGCGCCTGCAGGACACCATGGAAATGCGCCACTTCTGGGTCGGTGTTTCCAAGGCGCCCATTTTCGCGATGGTCATCGCGCTGATCGGCTGTCTGGAAGGTTTCCAGGTCCAGGGAACGGCACAGTCGGTCGGCGAGCGGACCACTTCCAGCGTGGTCCAGACGATCTCCCTGGTGATCCTGCTCGACGCGTTCGCGGCCCTGTTCTTCATGGAGATGAACTGGTGACCGACGATTACATCGACCCGTCGGCGCCGGCCATCCGCGTGCGCGGCCTGCGCAACAGCTTCGGGGAGCAGGTGGTTCACGACAATCTCGACCTGGACGTCGAACGCGGCGAGATCATCGGCGTGGTCGGCGGTTCGGGCACCGGCAAGTCGGTGCTGATGCGCGCCATCCTCGGCCTGCGCACGCCGCAGGCCGGCGAAATCGAAGTACTGGGCGTGGACGCGCTGTCCGACCGTGCCCGTGAAGCGGGCCTGATCGAACGCAACACCGGCGTGCTCTACCAGAACGGCGCCCTGTTCTCGTCGCTGACGGTCGCCGAAAACGTCTCGGTGCCGCTCAAGGAGCACTATTCCGAGCTGCCCGAGGACATGATCCACGACCTGGCCATGCTCAAGATCCGCATGTCCGGCCTGGGCGAGGACGCCGGCGCCAAGCTGCCGTCCCAGCTTTCCGGCGGCATGCGCAAGCGCGCGGCCCTGGCCCGGGCGCTGGCACTGGACCCGGCGCTGCTGTTCCTGGACGAACCCACCGCCGGCCTCGACCCGATCGGCGCCGCCGCCTTCGACGAACTCATCAAGACCCTGCAGCGCGCGCTGGGCCTTACCGTCTTCCTCATCACCCACGACCTCGACACCCTGTATGCCATCTGCGACCGCGTCGCGGTGCTGGCCGACAAGCGTGTCCTGGTGAATGCCCCGCTGGCCGAGGTCGAAAAATTCGACCACCCGTGGGTGCAGGAATATTTCCACGGCCCGCGCGGACGCGCTGCGCAGGCTGCCCTGGCCAAGGAGGCTTGAGATGGAAACCCGCGCCAACCACGTACTCATCGGCGCCTTCACGCTGGCCGTGTGCCTGTTCGCGGTGCTGTTCGCACTGTGGATGGCCAAGTACACCACCGAAAAGGCCTACGCCGAATACGACGTCGTCTTCCAGGAGGCCGTCACCGGCCTGAGCACCGGCAGCCAGGTGCTGTATTCGGGCATCAGCGTCGGCGAAGTCCGCGCGCTGTCGCTGATGAAGGACGACCCGCGCAAGGTCGTCGCCCGCGTGCGCCTGTCGGCCGACACCCCGGTGCGCACCGACACCCGCGCCAAGCTCACCATGACCGGCCTCACCGGCGTCGCGGTCATCCAGCTCAGCGGCGGCAGCCCCGGCGCACCGCGGCTCGAAGGCGGCAGCGACAAGGACGTGCCGGTGATCCAGACCGAACCCTCGGCCCTGCAGAACATCGCCGCCACCGCCAACGAAATCGTCGAGCGCATCAACCGCCTGCTCAGCGACGCCAACGTCGAACGCATCACCCGCACCCTGGACCAGCTCGACCAGGTGACCGGCTCGATCGCCGCCGAACGCGAGGAAATCTCCGCGCTCATCCAGAACGCCCGCGCCGCCAGCGAGAAACTCGACGCCACCCTGGCCAGCGCCGACCGCACCATCAACAACCTCGACAAGGGCCTGGTGCAGGAGCTGCCGGCGCTGGTGGAGAAGCTCGATTCCACGCTCAGCCAGCTTGAATCGGCCAGCAAGAACGCCAACGGCATCCTCAACGAGAACCGCGATTCCTGGGCCGAGTTCAGCCAGGACGGCCTGGGCCAGGTCGGCCCGACCATGCGCCAGCTGCGCGGCCTGATCCGCGAAATCGACGATCTCGCCAACAAGCTCGAGAACAATCCGGCCGGCTACCTGCTCGGCCGCGAAGAACCCGAGGAGTTCGAACCATGATCCGTTCCCAACGTTTCGCGCCGCTTGCCGCGCTGGTCCTGCTGGCCGGCTGCGCCGCGATCGGCGGCCCCAAGACCGAAGTCAGCATCTATTCGCCGCAGACCGGCATCCAGGCCGACCCGGCCTGGCCGGCGGTGGACTGGCAGCTGACCGTCGGCACGCCCGACACCCATGCCCTGCTCGACTCCCAGCGCATCGCGGTGCGGCCGTCGCCCGACCGCCTGCAGACGTACAAGGGCGCGCGCTGGGCCGACACCGCACCCGAGATGGTGCAGCTGGCGCTGGTCGAAGCCTTCGAGGATTCCGGCAAGATCCAGGCCGTCAGCCGCTGGGGCGGGGGACGCGGCGACTTCGGGCTCTACACCGACCTGCGCGCCTTCGAAACGGTTTACGAAGGCGGCTCGCCCAAGGTCGTCGTCGAGATCCAGGCCCGTCTGGTGAAACACCGCGGCAATGGCGGCCTGGTCGCGGCGCGCCGTTTCCGCACCGAAGTCACGCCCGGCGGCGCCGACATCGAACCGGTGGTGGCTGCTTTCGGCGACGCCCTGTCGGCCATCGGCGCCGACATCGTCGGCTGGTCGCTGGTCGAAGGCCAGAAGTCGCTCAGAGAACCCGCGGAAGAATCCGCCGAAAAGTAAGGTTCACGCGCGCCGGCACCGGGCGCGCGGTTCGCGGCAGGGCGTGTTTCCACCCGGCCTGGGTGTCGCCCTGCATCAGCAGCAGGCTGCCGTGTTCGAGCGGCAGCTCGAACTTTCGGGCGGCATCGCGCCGGTGCTTGAAGACGAAACGCCGGGTGCCGCCCAGGCTCAGCGAGGCGATCACCGGCCGCGGACCAAGCTCGGGTTCGTCGTCGCTGTGCCAGCCCATGGCGTCGCGCCCGTCGCGATAAAGATTGGCCAGCACGCTGTTCATCGCCACGCCCGCCGCGGCGTCGATACGTTCACGCAGGGCCTGCAGCGCCGGTGGCCAGGGCTGCGGCTCGAAGCGCGCGCCCGAATACACATAGCCCGTGCCCGGATCGCCGATCCAGCAGCTCAGTCGCGGCGAATCCACCCACCGCCCGAACATCCGTATCCGATGCACCTCCCACGGCACTTGCACCAGCAAGTCGGCCAACAGCGCATCGGCCTCGCCGGCTGGCAGCCAGCCGGGGAAAAGCGTCGCTTCAGGAATCGCGTTTGCGCTGTTACTCACCGGTGTCCGCGACGGACGCCAGCACGCCGCCGAGTTCGAGCAGGCGCAAATCGCTGCCCGGCGCGCCGACCAACTGCAGGCCCAGGCCGTCGGGCAAGGGCAGGCTGAGCGCCGGGCAGCCGGCCAGCGAGGCCAGGGCGGTCAGGTCGGCCAGGTGGGCCGGCTCGGCCGCGCCCCAGGCGGGTGGCACCGTCGAGACGGTGGGCAGCAGCAGTACGTCGAACTGTTCGAACAAACGCCGCACCTTGACGATGTGGCCGTCCAGGCGGCGGTGCGCGCGCGCCGCGTCGGCGGCCGACTTGCGCTTGGCGAAGTCCAGCAAGCCCATCAGGCGTTGCGAAGCGCCGCCCAGGCGCGACTCGTGGGCGGCCAGGATTTCCGCTTCCATCAGCAGCAGCGCCGCACGCCGGGTTTCGGCAACGTCCAGCGGCGCCACTTCCAGCGCCACAGGCAGCGCGCTGCCGAACACCGGCGCCACCCGCGCCATCAGGGCGCTGAAATTTTCAACGACCGTGGCATCGGCACCCATCGCGGCCAGGTCGGTGACCACGCCGGCCTTGAGCTCGCCCGGCACCCAGTCCGGCGGCGCCAGCGGCACGCGGCGTTTGCGTGACCGCGGGTCGCCGGCGTCGTAACCGGCCAGCACCGGCAGCACCAGGCCCACGTCCTGCACCGCCCGCGTCAGCAGGCCGGGGCAGTCCAGGCGGCGCAGCGCCGCGGCCATGCCACGGGCGCTGAGTTCGCCCAGGGTCGGCTTGTGCCCGACCAGGCCGCAGAACGCGGCCGGGATGCGGGTCGCGCCCAGGGTGTCGACGCCCAGGGCCACCACCGCGTGGCCGGCGGCCAGCGCCGCCGCCGAACCGCCCGAAGCGCCGCCGGCGGCGCGGTCGGGCAGGCGCGGATTGCGTACGTCGCCGAAATGCGGATTGCGGCCGACGGTGCCGAAAGCGGCCTCGTCGAGATTGGTCTTGCCCAGGAACACGGCGCCGGCGCCGCGCAGGCGGCGCACCACCTGGGCGTCTTCGGCGGCCAGGCCCGGGTGCCCGGGCAGGCCCAGGCCGGTGGGCATGCCGGCGATGTCGAAGGCGTCGGTGATGGCAATGGGCACGCCGTCCAGCCGGCCCAGGGGTTTGCCCTCGGCGCGGCGGTCGTCGCTGGCGCGGGCGGCGGCGATGGCCCCGGCCGAATCGACCCAGGTCCAGGCATTGAGATGGCCGTCGCGTGCGATCGCCGCCAGGCAGGCGCCGGTAAGCGCTTCGCTGGTGGTTTCACCGCGGGCCAGGGCGTGCAGGACGCGATACAGCGGGGCCTGGCGCAGGTCGTCGGGGCTGGCGGTCATGCGCGCATGTTTCCGTGGCTTGACTGGCCCCGCAGTGTCCTTGATTGCCCGCCCGTCGGCAAACCGGGACAATCCAGACTCAAGCGTAGGGAGGCTGTCGGGATGAGTGAGCGTGACGTGATGGAATACGACGTGGTGACCGTGGGCGCAGGCCCGGCCGGCCTGTCCTTCGCTATCCGGCTCAAGCAGCTCAAACCGGAGCTGTCGGTCTGCGTCATCGAAAAGTCCTCGACCATCGGCGCCCACATCCTCTCCGGTGCGGTCATCGAACCCGGCCCGCTCGACGACCTGCTGCCGGGCTGGCGCGACAACCCGCCGCCGGTCTGCGTGCCGGCCACGGACGACGAATTCTGGTACCTCACCAAGACTGGCGGCAACAAGTTCCCGGTCATCCCGCCGGGCATGTCCAACCACGGCAACTTCATCGTCTCGCTGGGCGCCATGTGCGCCTGGCTGGCGCCGCAGGCCGAGGCCCTGGGCGTCGAGATCTCCCCCGGCTTCGCCGCCGCCGAAACCCTCTTCGACGAGGCCGGCGCCGTCTGTGGCGTGCGCATCGGCGACATGGGCGTGGCCAAGGACGGTTCGCACAAGGCCGGTTACACCCAGGGCATCGACATCCGGGCCAAGGTAACCGTGATGGCCGAAGGCGCCCGTGGCCACCTGACCAAACAGCTGGTCCGCAAGTTCGGCCTGGACGCGGAGTCGGACCCGCAGAATTATTCGATCGGCATCAAGGAACTCTGGCAACTGCCCGCCGGCCGCGTGCAGCCCGGCAGGATCTTCCACAGCTTCGGCTGGCCGGCCGACAGCAAAACCTACGGCGGCAGCTTCATCTACCACCTGGACAAGGACCGCGTGGCCATCGGCTACGTTTCGGGCCTCGATTACCGCGACCCCGAATACAAACCCTACGAAGCCTTCCAGCAGTTCAAGCACCACCCGATGGTGAAGCCGCTGCTCGAGGGCGGCGAAATCCTCAGCGCCGGTGCCCGCGCCATCGTCACCGGCGGCTGGCAGTCCCTGCCCAAGGTCGAGATGCCCGGCGCGCTGCTCATCGGCGACACCGCCGGCCTGCTCAACGTGCCCAAGGTCAAGGGCACGCACCAGGCGATCCGCAGCGGCATGCTGGCGGCCGAACACCTGGCCGGCCAGGACGCACCCGCCGCCGCCGGCTTCGACGCCAAGCTGCGCGCGTCGCCGGTCATGGCCGAACTGCGCAAGGTCCGCAACATCAAGCCGGGCTTCAAGAAGGGCCTGTGGTTCGGCCTGGTCAATTCGGCCTGGGAAACCGCCACCGCCGGGCTGTCGCCCTGGACCTGGCGCTGCCATCCGGACTGGAGCGCGCTGCAGAAGCTCGACGAAGCCGAAAAACCGCTTCGTGACTACGTCGATCGCACCCTGGCACCGCGCGACCGCCTGGCCGGCGTTTATTTCGCCGCCACCGAACATGACGAAGACCAGCCGGTGCCCCTGCAGATCACCGACCCCGACGTCTGCATCAGCCGCTGCGCCGAGGAGTACGGCAACCCCTGCCAGCGTTTCTGCCCGGCCGGGGTGTATGAAATCGTCGAGGACGACAAGGGCAAGCGCCTGCAGATCAACGCGGCGAACTGCGTGCACTGCAAGACCTGCGATATCAAGGACCCGTACCAGATCATCAACTGGGTGACGCCGGAAGGTGGCGCCGGGCCGAACTACCAGAACCTGTGAAGCTCGCACTCGCGACCGCCATTGCCGCCCTGTCTCTGGACGAAGACCTGGCGCCCCTGCAGCAGGCCTGCCTGGCCGCGGGCATCGACGCGCAGGTGCTGGCCTGGGACGACCCGACCGTCAGCTGGGGCCGCTTCGACGCGGTGCTGCTGCGCTCGACCTGGGACTACATGGACCGGCTGCCGGAATTCCTGGCCTGGTGCGACCGGGTGCAGTCGCTTTCGCGCCTGTGGAACCCGCCCGAGGTCGTACGCTGGAACACCGACAAACGTTACCTGGGTGACCTGGCCGCACGCGGGCTGCCGGTGATCGAAAGCCACTTCCTGGCGCCCGGCGACGATCCCGCGTCCCTGCCCGACCTCGAGGAATTCGTGGTCAAGCCCACCGTCGGCGCCGGCTCGCGCGACGCCCAGCGTTACCAGCGCAGCGAACGCGAGGCGGCCATCGCCCACGTCCGCCGCCTGCTCGATGCCGGCCGCCACGTGCTGGTGCAGCCCTACCTGCACGCGGTGGACGAACACGGCGAAACGGCCCTGCTGTTCTTCGAAGGCCGCTTCAGCCACGCCATCCGCAAGGCGCCGCTGCTGCGCCGCGGCGAGGGCCCGACGCGGGCGCTGTTCAAGGAAGAACACATCCAGCCGCGTGAACCCTCCGACGCCGAACACGCGCTGGCCGCCGCCGTGCTGGCCAGCCTGCCCTTCGAAACCCTGGTGTACGCCCGCGTCGACCTGCTGCCCTCGGCCACCGGCCCGCAGCTGCTGGAGCTCGAACTCACCGAACCGTCGGTGTTCCTGCCCTATGGCGAAGGCGCCGCTGCGCGTTTCGCCGACGTGCTCGCCCAGCGCCTGCGCAAATTGTAGGAGCGCCTTCAGGCGCGAATCCCTTCTTTGCCGAGGGCAAAGTCAAAAGATTCGCGCCTGAAGGCGCTCCTACAACTGCCCCTTAATCCAGCAATCGGTCGATGACGCGCTTCGCCATCACCTCGGCCGACTCTTCGCCGCCGGCCAGGTGGATCTCCGGGTTTTCCGGCGCCTCGTAGGGCGAATCGATGCCGGTGAAGTTCTTGATCTTGCCGGCGCGGGCCTTGGCGTAGAGGCCCTTGACGTCGCGGCGTTCGGCTTCGGCCAGCGGCGTGTCCACGAACACTTCGATGAACTCGCCTTCCGGGAACATCTCGCGGGCCATGCGTCGCTCGGCGCGGAAGGGCGAGATGAAGCTCACCAGCACGATCAGCCCGGCATCGGTCATCAGGCGTGCGACTTCGGCCACGCGCCGGATGTTTTCGACGCGGTCCTCGTCGGTGAAACCCAGGTCCTTGTTCAGGCCGTGGCGCACGTTGTCGCCGTCGAGCAGGTAGGTGTGGAACCCCTTGGCCAGCAGCTGTTTTTCGACCAGGTTGGCGACCGTGGACTTGCCCGCGCCCGACAGGCCGGTGAACCACAGGCAGCGCGGCGCCTGCGCCTTGATCGACGCGCGCGCGGCCTTGTCCACTTCCAGCGGCTGCCAGTGGATGTTGGCCGCGCGCCGCAGCGCGAAGTCCAGGGTGCCGGCGGCGACGGTGGCGTTGTTCTGCCGGTCGACCAGCACGAAGCCGCCGAGCGTGCGGTTGTCGCGGTAGGCCTCGAAGGGGATGGCCTGGTCCAGGCCCAGGTTGCAGTAGGCGACCTCGTTGAGCTCGAGCGACTTGGCCGCCAGCTGCGCCTGGGTGTTCACGTCCACCTTGTGCTTGATCTCGGTGACCTGGGCGCTGACCGTGCGCGCGCCGATCTTGAGCCAGTACGGCCGGCCCGGCAGCAGCGGCGCGTCGCCCATCCACAGCAGGTGGGCGGCGAACTGGTCGGCCACCTGCGGCGCGCGGTCTGCGGCGGCGATGACGTCGCCGCGGCTCACGTCCACTTCGTCGGCCAGCGCCAGGGTGATCGCCTGGCCAGCGATGGCGCGCGGCAGGTCGCCGTCGGCGGTGACGATGCGCGCCACGGTCGAACGCCGGCCCGAGGGCAGCACCACCACGGCATCGCCGGGACTGACCTCGCCCGCGGCCACGCTGCCGGCGAAGCCGCGGAAATCCTGGTTCGGCCGGCAGACCCACTGCACCGGCAGCCGGAAACCGACCTCGCTGCCGTCCCGGCGCGCGTCCACCGTTTCCAGGTGTTCAAGCAGGCTGGGGCCGGTATACCAGGGCATCGCCGCCGAGGCCCCGGTCATGTTGTCGCCCCGCAGGGCCGACAGCGGGATGGCCTGCACGTGCGGGATGTCGAGCTGTTTCGCCAGGCCGGCATAACCGGCGACGATGTCGTCGAACACCGCCTGGTCGTAGTCCACCAGGTCCATCTTGTTCACCGCCAGCAGCACGTGGCGGATGCCCAGCAAGGACACGATGTAGCTGTGCCGGCGGGTCTGGGTAAGCAGGCCCTTGCGCGCGTCCACCAGCACCACCGCCAGGTCGGCCGTGGAGGCGCCGGTGGCCATGTTGCGGGTGTACTGCTCGTGGCCCGGGCAGTCGGCGACGATGAACTTGCGCCGATCGGTGTCGAAGAAGCGGTAGGCCACGTCGATGGTGATGCCCTGCTCGCGTTCGGCCGACAGGCCGTCCACCAGCAGCGCGAAGTCGATGGCTTCGCCCTGGGTGCCGTGGCGGCGGCTGTCGGCTTCCAGCGCGGCGACCTGGTCGTCGAACAGGCGCTTGGTGTCGTGCAGCAACCGGCCGATCAGGGTGGACTTGCCGTCGTCGACGCTGCCGCAGGTGATGAAACGCAGCAGGCCCTTGGTTTCGTGCTGGCGCAGGTAATCCGCAACCAGCGAGGCATTTGTAGGAGCGCCTTCAGGCGCGAAGCCTTTGCCTTCGACAAAGGGAAGATTCGCGCCTGAAGGCGCTCCTACAGGTGCCGTGGGCTTTTCGATGGCCATCAGAAATAGCCCTCCTGCTTCTTCTTTTCCATCGACGCCGACGGGTCCTGGTCGATCACCCGGCCCTGGCGTTCGGACGTGGTGGCGACCAGCATCTCGGCGATGATCGCTTCAAGCGTATCGGCCTCGGATTCAATCGCGCCGGTCAGCGGGTAGCAGCCGAGCGTGCGGAAGCGCACCTTGCGCATCTGCGGCTTCTCGCCTTCGCGCAATGGCAGGCGATCGTCGTCGACCATGATCAGCGCGCCGTCGCGTTCGACCACCGGGCGCTCGGCAGCGAAGTACAGCGAAGGCACCGGGATGTTCTCGCGGAAGATGTACAGCCAGACGTCGAGCTCGGTCCAGTTCGAGATCGGGAACACCCGCACGCTTTCGCCCTTGTGGATGCGGGCGTTGTACAGGTCCCACAGTTCCGGGCGCTGGGTCTTGGGGTCCCAGCGGTGCTGGGCGTTGCGGAAGGAGAACACGCGCTCCTTGGCCCGGGATTTTTCCTCGTCGCGGCGGGCGCCGCCGATGGCCGCATCGAAGGCCCACTGGTCCAGCGCCTGCTTTAGCGCCTGGGTTTTCATGACGTCGGTGTGCACGGTGGCGCCGTGGGTCACCGGGCTGACGCCCTGGGCCTTGCCCTCGGGATTGGTGTGGGTGTGCAGCAACACACCGGTTTCGGCGGCGCGGCGGTCGCGGAAGGCGATCATCTCGCGGAACTTCCAGCCGGTGTCCACGTGCAGAAGCGGGATCGGCGGCCGCGCCGGCGCGAAGGCCTTCACCAGCAGGTGCAGCAGCACCGAGCTGTCCTTGCCCACCGAATACAGCATCACCGGGTTGCGGAACTCGGCCGCCACCTCGCGCAGGATGTGGATCGACTCGGCTTCGAGGCGGTCGAGGTGGGACAGGCGTTCGTTGACGGTCATATCGAAGGTTTGTGCGGCATCAGGGGCAGTATAGACAGGCCATGGCCCACGCTAGAACGGAAAGAACCGCGGTATCAGCCACAGCGCCACCAGGCCCACCACCAGCGACAGCGGCGCGCCCAGGCGCACGTAGTCGCCGAAGCGGTAGCCGCCGGGGCCGTAGACCATCAGGTTGGTCTGGTAACCGATGGGGGTCATGAAACCCGCCGAGGCGCCGATCATCAGCGCTATCACGAAGGGCATCGGGCTCACGCCCAGCTGGCCGGAAACGCCGACGGCGATGGGGAAAAGCAGGATCGCCGCCGCGTTGTTGGTCAGCAGTTCGGTGAACGCCACCGCCATCACGTACACCAGCACCAGGCTGGCGAAGGGGTCGGATCCCGCCAGCCCGCCCAGCCCCGAAGCCACCGCCGCCGCGACGCCGGTGCGGTCCACCGCCGCGCCCAGCGCGAACGAGCAGGCGATCACCAGCAGCAGGCGCAGGTCCAGGCTGCGCCAAAGCTCCGTGAGCCTCACGCAGCGCGCCAGCACCACGGCCAGGGCGGCACCCACCGCCGACCACAGGATCGGCAGCCCCAGCACCGAGTTGGCCAGCACCATCACGCCCAGGATGCCCAGGGTGGTCAGCGCCCGGCGCCGGTCCACCGGACGCTCGCCGTCGAGCAGGGTGACCGTCAGGAAGTCCGAGGCGGTGCCGAAGCGGGCCGTGAAATCCGGCTCGGTTTCCACCAGCAGGGTGTCGCCGGCCTGCATCACCACGTCGCCGGGCTTCTGGTGCAGGCGCTGGCCGTGGCGGTTGACCGCGATCACCACCGCGCCGTAGCGGTCGCGAAAACCCGACTCGCGCAGCGTGTGGCCAACCGCCGGGGAAAAGCGCGACAGCACCAGCTCGGCCAGGTGGCGCTTGCCGCTGACCGTGTCGAGTTTGAACCACTGGTCGGTGGCCGGGCGCAGGCCGGGAATTCGCCGCAGTTCGCGCACCGCGTCGGTGCCGCCGACGAAGACCAGCCGGTCGCCCGCGCGCAGCACGGTGTCGGGGCCGACCGCGGTCAGCAGGTCGCGTGCGCGCGAGAGTTCGATCAGGAAGCTGCCCTTGAGGTGCCGAAGGCCGGCCGCGGCGACCGATTTGCCGGCCAGGCCGCCGCCCTCGGTGACCAGCATTTCCACCGCGTACTCCCTGGCGTCCTGGGCCGCCTGGTCGAAGGCCGAACGGCGCACCGGCAGCAGCCAGCGGCTGGCCACGGCCAGGTAAAGCAGGCCGGCCAGCAGCACCGGGAAAGCGACCGGGAACGGGTCGAACATGGCCATCGCCGGCAAACCGTGCGCCACCACCAGGCCGGCCACGATCAGGTTGGTGCTGGTGCCCAGCAGCGTGCACATGCCGCCCAGGATGGTGGCGTAGTTCATCGGCAGCAGCAGCTTGGAAGGCGGCACGCCGCTGGCCCGGCTCCAGGTTTCCACCGCGGAGGTGAGCGTGGCCACGATCGGGGTGTTGTTCACGAAGGCGCTGAGCACGCCGGCCAGGCCCGACAGCCGCAGCCGGGCCCGCAGTTCGCCGCGCGGCGGCCCCAGCACGCCGCGGCCGATCCAGTGGATGGCGCCGGTGCTGCGCAGCGCCGCCACCAGCACGAACAGCACGGCCACGGTCAGCACGCCCGGGTTCCAGAAGCCCGCCAGGGCCTGGGCCGGGGTAAGCACGCCAGAGAGCATCAGCAGGCCCGCGGCCCCGGCCAGCACCTTGTCCGGGCCCAGCCGGCCCCACCACAGCAGGCCCAGCGTGGCCAGGACCACGCCGATCGTCAGCCACGCCTGCCAACCCAAGCCCGCCACCATACGGTCCACCGCCCCCGTGCACGCCCCCGGCACCAGCGGCCAAGGTAGAATTGCCGATTCTACTTGCGGGCGCTCCCCACGGGCGCCCACCGGAACGGAGCGCAACGTTTATGAAGATTCTGGTCGGTTACAAGCGGGTGGTGGACTACAACGTCCGCATCCAGGTAAAGCCCGACGGTTCGGGCGTGGTCACCGAGGGCGTGAAGCTCTCCGCCAACCCCTTCGACGACATCGCCCTGGAAGAGGCCCTGCGCCTGCGTGACAAGGGCATCGCCACGGAAGTGGTGGTGGTCACCCTGGGCCCCGCCGACTGCCAGGCGCACCTGCGCAACGGCCTGGCCATGGGCGCCAACCGCGCCATCCACGTGGTCACCGACCAGCCGGTGCAGCCGCTTACCGCGGCCCGTGCCCTGCTCAAGCTGGTGGAAAAGGAACAGCCGCAGATCGTGCTGCTGGGCAAGCAGGCCATCGACGACGACGCCAACCAGACCGGCCAGATGCTGGCCACCCTGTGGGGCCGCCCGCAGGCCACCTTCGCCGGCAAGGTCGACGCCACCGAAAGCACCGCCGTGGTCATGCGCGAGGTCGATGCCGGCCTGGAAACCCTGGAAGTGCAGCTGCCGGCGGTGATCACCACCGACCTGCGCCTGAACGAGCCGCGTTTCATCAAGCTGCCCGACATCATGAAGGCCAAGTCCAAGCCCATGGAAACCATCAACTTCGCCGACCTCGGCGTCGAGGACGGCAACCACCTCAAGACCACCACCTACGCCCCGCCGGCCAAGCGCAGCAAGGGCGTGATGGTGAAGGACGTCGCCGAGCTGGTCTCGGCCCTCAAGGCCAAGGGCCTGGCCTAAGGAGATCCAGACATGAGCAAGATCCTGATTGTTGCCGAACACCTCGACGGCAAGCTCAATGCCTCGACCGCGCGCTGCGTCAGCTGCGCCCAGGCCATCGAAGGCGCTGAAATCCACGTGGCCGTGCTGTCCGACGCGCCCGATGCCGTCGCCGCCGAAGCGGCGAAGATCGACGGCGTCGCCAAGGTGCTGACGGTCGCCAATGCCGCCAACGCGCATCCCATCGCCCAGGTGCTGGCGCCGCAGGTCGCGAAGCTGGCCGAGGGTTATTCGCACGTCTTCGGCCCCTCGACCACCTTCGGCAAGGACCTGATGCCCTGCGTCGCGGCGCTGCTGGGCGTGGCCCAGGTGTCGGACGTGATGGCGGTCGAATCCGCGCACGTATTCAAGCGGCCGATCTACGCCGGCAACGCCATCATCACCGTCGAGGCGCCGTCTTCGATGACCGTGGTGGCCACCGTGCGCACCGCGTCCTGGCCGCAGGCCGGCGAAGGCGGCAGCGCGGCCGTTGAAGCCGCTTCGGTGGACGCCAAGCTGCCCGAGCACACCCGCTTCGTCGAACTCAAGCAGGGCAAGTCCGACCGCCCCGACCTGCAGGGTGCCAACAAGGTCATTTCCGGCGGCCGCGCCATGGGTTCGCCCGACGCGTTCAAGATCATCTACTCGCTGGCCGACAAGATGGGCGCCGCCGTCGGTGCCTCGCGCGCCGCGGTCGACGCCGGCTACGTGCCCAATGAACTGCAGGTCGGCCAGACCGGCAAGATCATCGCGCCCGACCTGTACATCGCCATCGGCATCTCGGGCGCCATCCAGCACCTGACCGGCATCAAGGACGCGGGCACCATCGTCGCCATCAACAAGGACCCGGAAGCGCCGATCTTCGAGATCGCCGACATCGGCCTGGTCGGCGACCTGTTCCAGATCGTGCCGGAGCTGGAGAAGGCGCTTTGACGAGCGCTTCCGACGCGGCCCCGCGGCGGATCATGGTGGTCTTCGGGACACGTCCCGAAGCCATCAAGATGGCGCCGGTGGTGGCCGCGCTAAAGGCCACGCCCGGCCTTGAAACCCTGGTCTGCGTCACCGCCCAGCACCGGCAGATGCTCGACCAGGTGCTCGACCTGTTCGGCCTGGTGCCCGACGACGACCTCGACCTGATGGCGCCCGGGCAGTCGCTGCCCGACCTGTTCGCGCGCATCCTCACCGGCATGAGCACCGTGCTTGAAGCGCGCCGGCCCGACCTGGTGCTGGTGCACGGCGACACCTCGACCACGCTGGCCACCGCGCTGGCGGCGTTCTACGCCCGCGTGCCGGTCGGCCACGTCGAAGCCGGGTTGCGCACGGGCGACCTGCAGGCACCCTGGCCGGAAGAAGCCAACCGCCGCCTGACCGCGCCCATCACCACGCTGCACTTCGCGCCCACCGCGCGTTCGCGCGACAACCTGCTGGCGGAAAACCTGCCGGCCGGTTCGATCCACGTCACCGGCAATACCGTCATCGACGCGCTGCTGGCCGTGGTCGGCCGCATCGAGGCCGAACCCGAACTGGCGACGTCGCTGGCCGCGCGTTTTCCGTTCCTGGAC